>JAJZEE010000121.1 GCA_021805735.1 Bacillota bacterium | reverse complement strand
GATCTACCTGCCTCGCGCAGTTCCGCCTCAATCTGCGGTAAATCGGAGAGTGCGCAGGACTCCAGCTCATGCAATACACTCTCCAGATATAGCGTGTCTGTACGGGCCGCTTCGAGTTGTTCCAGCGTCTTGACTCGGCCTTTTTTATATTTGTTGTAACGTTTGAAGTAGACGTTTGCGTTTTCAAGCGCCGTTTTGGCGGGATCCAGATCAATCGACAGCGGTGTTTCCTGATCGTAAAAATTGGGCAGGAACACGCGAGTCTGCCCTTTGCTGACCTCGTGCGGATAGGCGGTCAGCAGTTCGCCCATCACTCGCCATGCTTCAGCGTCTGCCGCCGCATCCAGCAGCGCCGCAAATTTTTCCGCCTTCTGTCGGGACCGGACCAGTTCGTTTTTGATGAGGCGCATGTAGCCTGATGTCCTGGACCGCGCGATGTCCGCGATCGCCCGTTCACGAAAGAACGTGTCCACGCACTCGCTGATGCTTGAGAAAGTCTCTGTTCGTCCAGGAACGTGCACTGGAGGGAACAGATAGAACTCCTGTGGTTGCCGAGCCTCGTCATGTACGATGGTGGGCCATCTGGCTTCCTTGGCGCGTTGCAGCATGTCGGCGAAGACGATCCACTCAAGAGTGGCGGCAACGGACGGTGTCGATATGCTGTTTGCGGTTTCCCGGCGCAGTTGGGCGGCGAGTTCCTTGCCAAAGAAGGGACTGACCCCCAGATAGGTATCGACGACAAACCGTTCGGCTGGGCTGTCCGAATTTTCCGTCCGGCGCATCGCAAATCCTTTGGCGGTCTCCATAAACGGATCTGTTTTGCTTTGCGCGGGCGGGTAGATGTAGGAACGGCCGGGAAGAACCTCGCGGTGGCGGTTTATGGTTCTTGGGGTATGGGAGGTAGCTTCAAGGATCGTTCCGTCGGGACGATCGAGCAGTAACAGGTTGCTGTGACGACCCATGATCTCCAGAACGATTCTGCGCACCACCTTATCGCCCAGTTCATCGCGGGTATCCACGTCGACAAAGAGAATGCGTTCGCGCTTCCACTGTGCGACCGACACGATTCGACCGCCTTCCAGGTGTTTGCGCAGCAACATGCAGAACATCGGTGCGACAGGCGGGCTCGGCAAGGCGAGTGAGTGGCTCAGGTGAGCCCTCGGATACGCCTTGTTGGCCGAGAGCAACAGGCGATAATTGATCCGGTTGGCCCTTACCGTCATGATGATATCATCGTCGGTCGGTTGCTGAATTTTATCGATACGCCCTCCTGCGAGCGCCGTGTCGAGTTCACGCGCAATGGCGGCTAGCACCAGGCCGTCAAATGCCATCCGGGTTCTCCTCCTCAAGCTGGTCCACAGTAAACTGCGTTAGGTGGTTCTCCCGCAATACTGTATAAATGGAGCGCTGGTTTGTTCTGTCTCTGCGGTCTGTCACGACGGCCGACGAGTTCCAGGGAATGACGCGCACCGGGGCGCCGATGGGAATCGTGCGCGAGTCCACCACCTGAGACCGGCCAGTGTCGTAACGACCGAGAATGTCTTCGCCGTTTGTCAGCGACAGGATGTTGCCCGTGATAAACTGTGCGTCAGGCTGCAAAAGCAGCGAGATGACGCGGGCCAAGTCGCCTCCAACGGGGGTTCGCAGGGCAGAATGCCATGGTTCCGGAGGCGGATCGGACTCTTTCGCCCGGCCCCGGATGTCTCCGGGGCAAATCATGTTGGCCGTGATGCCGTTCTCCCGTTCTTCATGGGCGATGGAGCGGGTGAGCGAAGCCAGTCCCACTTTTGCAGCCGCGTACGCGGAGCGGTACGCCCATCCCGGCGCCTCATGGACGCGGTCAAACCCTACTGTGACGATACGGCCAAATCCTCGCGGCCGCATTAACAGAATCGCCTTGCGAAAGAGATAGAAGGCAGACGACAGATTGCCGTCAATCATCTCGCGCCATTCTTCGCCCGTGTAGTCCGTCAGTCGTTTGCGGCGAGCGATAAATGGGCCTGCGCTGTGCACGACAACATCCAGTCTGCCAAACCGCGCCGCCACATCGTCGACCAAGCGTTCGACATCGACCTCTCGCGACATATCCGCCGCAAATGCCCTTGCGTTGATCCCATAAGAGTTTGTGAGGCTCGCCGCGAGTTGCTCGCATCGCTCTTTGCCGGCGCGATAATTGAGAGCGATATCGTACCCGTCGCGGGCCAACTGGCGGGCAAACGCGACTGCCAGTCCGCTGGCGCTTCCCGTGATCAGGGCTACCTTGCCCATGCGAAATCCACTCCTGATATGTGGCAGTATGCTCAGTATAGCAGACGATTTCCAGTTCTGCGCCCCCGCCCGTTCAGGTGGTACTGTTTGTCCTCCCATGCGCATAGGAAGTAAAGAGCCTACATGGGGTAAGGACGGTGCGCAAAGCGATGAACGAGGAACTATTTTATACAAAAACACGGGAAGAGGCGCTTGACGCACTGGACGCAAGTCTTGATGGGTTATCGGAAGAGGCTGTTTCACAGCGGCGTCTCGTCTACGGAGAAAACCAGCTTTTGGACCGTAAACGGGTTTCGCTGATTACTGTGTTCTTCGATCAATTTCGCAATTTTATGGTCATCGTCCTGCTGCTTGCCACGCTGATTTCGGGACTGCTTGGGGAGTTCACCGATGCCGTCACGATCATTGCCATCATTGTCGCCAATGCGCTTCTCGGTTTCGCCCAACAGGTGCGCGCCGAACGCTCTTTGCAGTCGTTGCGGGAACTGACTGCCCCGCTGGCGAAAGTGTTGCGGCGGGGCGCGTGGAAAGAGGTGCTGGCGCGGGACCTGGTGCCAGGAGATATCATTGCGCTTGAAGCGGGCGACAGGGTGCCTGCCGACGCCCGTCTCCTGCGCAGCGAAGAGATGGAAACGGAAGAAGCCTCCTTAACCGGGGAATCGCTTCCCGTGTCCAAACATTTTGAATCGATTGCGGATCCTGACGCGGCTCTTGGCGATCGCAAGAATATGCTTTACATGGGCACCATGGTGACGCGGGGCGTCGGACAGGCGTTGGTGGTCGCAATCGGGATGGCGACTGAAATGGGGCGCATCGCCGATCTCATACAAAACAGCGAGGAGGCCATGACTCCGCTCGAACACCGCTTAAACCAGCTGGGGCAGGTGCTCGTCTATGTATCGCTGGCGATCACGGGCATCGTAGTTGTGGCGGGTGTAGTCCATGGCCACGCTTTATATGAGATGTTCCTGGCGGGAGTGAGTCTTGCGGTGGCGGCGATTCCGGAAGGATTGCCCGCCATCGTTACGATTGCTTTGGCCCTCGGGGTGCAGCGTATGATCAAACGCAATGCGATTGTCCGCAAATTGACTTCCGTTGAGACGTTGGGCTGTGCGACGGTCATCTGTTCTGACAAGACGGGAACATTGACGCAGAATCAGATGACGGTAAAGGAAATCGTTGCAGACGGCAGGACATATGAAGTTGAAGGGGATGGCTACGATCCGGCCGGAAAACTCTGCTACGGCAACAAACCGCTGACACAGACGCCAGAGTCCATTCGTAATCTGTCGGAGATTGGGCGGATTTGCAACAACGCCCAAGTCGAACGTATCGATGATGTGTATGTGGCGTTAGGCGATCCCACGGAGGCCGCGCTTCTGGTGCTGGCGCAAAAGGTTCCATTGTCTGGGGACGGCGTCCGGATCAAGGAATACCCGTTTGATTCAGATCGTAAGCGCATGTCTGTCGTGACGCAAAATGGGCAATCCTTGCAACTGTTGGTCAAGGGAGCGCCGGATCTGCTCCTGACTCAGTGTACGCGCATTCAGATGGGAACGGAACTGCTGCCGCTCACCGAGGCGCGCCGGGAGGCTGTTCTGCAGTCTGTAGCAGGGATGGCTTCACGGGCCATGAGGACGCTCGGTTTTGCGCGCAGGGAGCTAAAGACGGCTCCCGGTTCCGCAGAACAGGCAGAGCGGGATCTCGTCTTCATCGGTCTGGTGGGCATGATCGATCCGCCGCGTCAGGGTGTTCGCGAATCGATTCAGACCTGCAAACGGGCCGGTATCCGGACGGTCATGGTGACCGGGGATCACCAATTGACTGCTGAAGCGATTGCTCGCGATCTTGCCATACTGCCTCCCCATGGACGTGTGATGACCGGCGCGCAACTGGACCGGCTGTCTGACCGGATGCTCGAAGATCGTGTCGACGACGTGTATGTATTCGCGCGCGTGTCGCCCTTGCACAAGCTGCGCATCGTGCGTGCTCTGCAAAAAAATGGGCAGGTCGTCGCGATGACTGGCGATGGGGTGAATGACGCACCTGCCATCAAAGCGGCGGACATTGGAATCGCAATGGGCAAATCGGGAACGGATGTCGCCAAGGATGCCTCGGCGCTCATCCTGACTGACGATCACTTCGAGACGATTGTTGCGGCAATTGAAGAAGGAAGAGCGATCTACGACAACATTCGAAAGTTCATCCGCTATCTGCTGACGTCCAATGTGGGGGAGATGATCACCATGTTTCTGGCGATGGTCGCGGGGTTGCCATTGCCGCTGCTCCCCATTCAGATTCTGTGGGTGAACCTCGTTACTGACGGACTTCCGGCGATTGCGCTCGGTCTTGATCCTGCGGAAGCGGGGAATATGCAAAGACCGCCGCGCAGCGTTCGGGAGGGGATCTTTGCGCGCGGCCTCAGTCGGCAGATACTCATCCGGGGGTTTCTGATCGGTCTTATGACACTCACTGTATTTTACAGCGCTCTGGAACTGCTCAACAGCGGGCTGCAGACGGCGCAGACGATGGCGTTTGCAACTCTCGTCGTAGCTCAACTTATCCATGTGTTCGCCTGCCGTTCTCAGGAACGCAAATCGCTCGCGCGTCGTATATTTGAGAACCGCTGGCTGGTTGCGGCTGTGGCCAGTTCTCTGGCTCTTCTGCTGACTGTGATCTACACGCCCTCGCTGCGGGTTGTGTTTCATACCAGTCCATTGCCCTGGATGGCCTGGCTGACCATCGTCGCGGCCGCCGCCGTTCCGAGTCTCGCTCAGGACGCAGGACGCAGCAGGCGCCGGCGCGCCCTCGCGCGCGTTCGTTAGGGTTTGTCGCGCGGGGTTCGCCCTTGTCACGGCGATCGGCCCTGCGCTACAATATAGAAGGGGACACTCGGAGGGATTCATCTGATAGCGAGCATGACTGGATATGGCCGGGCAGAGGCGCGCCTAGGAGGGCGCGCTTTGGTCGTTGAGATGAGGGCTGTGAATCACCGCTTTGCGGAAGTCACGATGCGCGTACCCCGCGAGTGGATGAGTCTTGAGGAACGCGTTCGCCGATTGGTGCTCTCGCAGATCGGTCGCGGTCGCGTTGAGATCTATGTGACAGTCAGTGCGGAATCGGATGCGGCGGATGCCACTGTGTACGTGAATCAGAGCTTGCTGTCAGCAGCGCTTCGTTTGCTGCGGGATGTCAGCGTCAGCGCGCAGGTAGACTTCGAGCAGCCCAGCATTGGCGAACTGTTGGCGTTGCCGGGACTCTTTGTCACAACTGAGGCTCCGGGATGGCCCGCGGATGGTCAGGAGCTGTTTATTGACACCGTGAACGGCGCCTTGCAGGAATTGACGCTGATGCGCAGAAAAGAAGGAGAGTATCTGGCGACTCACCTTGAAGCGCGCCTGTGTGATTTGGATGAATGCATCGCGCATGTGGCTTCCAGGGCGCCCGCTGTTGCGCAGTTGCTTCGAAATCGGTTGATGGAGCGGCTGCAGGAGGTGCTTGGAGAGTTTAAGGTAGACGCCAGTCGCATTGCCCTTGAAACAGCCATTTTTGCGGAAAAGACATCAATCGAAGAGGAAGTGCAGAGATTGCACAGCCATGTGCGGCAATTTCGCCGCCTGCTCTCTGGCGATGAGAGCGCCGTCGGACGCAAATTGGACTTTCTCTTGCAGGAGATGCACCGCGAAGTGAATACCATTGGAGCGAAATCCGGGGATTTGGAGATTTCTGACTCGGTGCTGGCCGCGAAACACGCGATCGAACAGTTGCGGGAGCAGGCGCAGAATGTTGAGTGACGCCTCGCAGGCCAAAACGTCCTGGTCATACTGCTTGAAGGGGGAGAAACCGTGAGCGTCCGTCTCATTAACATTGGGTTTGGCAACATGGTGGCCGTGAACCGCATTGTTTCGATCGTCGGACCTGAATCCGCGCCGATCAAGCGACTTATTCAGGAGGCCAGGGAGAGCGGCAAACTGATCGACGCAACGTACGGCAGGCGGACAAGGGCCGTGATTGTCTGTGACAGTGATCACGTGATCCTGTGCGCCGTTCAGCCGGAGACAGTGACCCATCGGATGACGCAAGACCCGAAAGAAGAGCTTGCGGTCGACGAGGAAGACGCGTAGGCGGCGGTCGCAGGTTGTTGCGGCATGGCAACAGTGACGAATTACATTGATCAGGGGGTCGCATAGCGATGATTTTGTATCCGTCGATCGACAAATTGGTGGATCTGGTGGACAGTAAGTACACGCTGGTAATCGCGTCATCGAAACGCGCGCGGTCTCTCCAGGAGGGTGCGCGGCCTCACGCTCAGGTGAAGTCGGGTAAGTTTGTCAGTGTGGCGCTGCGCGAATTAGAACTGAGTTCCATCACGTATTTTCGCACGCGCGAAGGCATTAAGTAAGCGAATATGGGTGGTGCGGGTCGACCCCCGGAGGTGTGCACGGATGGATGGGAAAACGATCGTACTAGGCATTACGGGGGGCATTGCAGCCTACAAGGCGGCTATGTTGGCCAGTGCGCTCACCAAACGCGGGGCGCGCGTTCAAACGGTGATGACCAGGCATGCGACACAGTTTATCACACCCCTGACGTTGCAAAGCGTAACGCGCCAACCCGTGTTTGTCGATATGTTTGACGAACGTGATCCGTCGCGCATTGCACACATTGCATTGGCGGACGACGCTGATCTGGTCGTTGTGGCTCCCGCTACCGCAGACGCCATTGCGCGCGTCGCTCACGGCGCGGGCGACGACATGCTGACGACCATGTTGCTTGCCACAAGGGTCCCAGTTATACTGGCTCCGGCCATGAATGTACATATGTATGAAAATCCGATCGTACAGCGCAACCTGAGCATTCTGCGCGAGGTGGGATTTTACGTTGCGGAACCGGGGGTCGGCCCGCTTGCGTGCGGCTATACTGGGCGGGGCAGATTGATGGAACCGGATGAGATTGTCGAGTTTATCGATATGGTTCTGACACCAAAGCGTCTCGCGGGCCGGACCGTGCTCGTGACTGCGGGACCAACCCGAGAGCGCATTGATCCGGTGCGATATCTCTCCAACGATTCGACGGGCACCATGGGTTATGCGCTTGCTCAGATGGCGTGGCGTATGGGCGCCAAGGTAACGCTGGTCACGGGACCCGCGGCAAAGGAACCACCGATGGGGGTCGAGACAGTGGCTGTGTACAGTGCGCAAGAGATGCTGCGAGCAGTCGTCGAACGCGTACCAAACAATGACATTGTCATCAAATCAGCGGCGGTGGCAGATTATCGTCCCGTGCAGGCAGCAACGGTCAAAATCAAAAAGACGGACCAGGAACTGCGCCTCGACCTGGTTCGCAACGCGGACATCCTGCAGGCTGTGCGGGCCGTTCGCAACTCGTCTACGTATGTGGTTGGCTTTGCCGCTGAAACACACGATGTCGATTATTACGCTCGTAAGAAACTGCAAGAAAAGGAACTGGACATGCTTGTACTTAACGATATCCTCGAAGAGGGAGCGGGTTTTGGCGATACGACCAATCGGGTGACACTCTATTTTGCGGACGGCGCGGTCCTTCCGCTGGGGCTGGCCCCCAAGTTGGCGGTCGCTGGCGACATCCTGTCGCACGTGGCCAGCCGCTGCGGGGCGACTGGCCACGTGAATTCGCCGCACACGATATGATCGTCGCCTCCATCGCGGTGCTGATGCGAGCCAGACAGGTGGACCAGTTATACGACTACGAGGCGCCCGAGTCAGTCAGCGTGCAGATAGGGCAATGCGTGATCGTTCCGTTTGGCGCTCGTTACGTTCTGGGCTATGTGGTGAAGCTCACGCAGGTAGATCACTCGGCTGCGGCAGGAGAGACGCAGGCGCGCGTTTTGCGTATGCTTGATCGCGAACCGTTGTACGACGCCCCCGTGCTCGCCGCAGAGTTGATCGAACTGGCGGCGTTCTTGCGGAACCGCTACATGTGCACCTGGGGAGCAGCCATTCAGACCATGTTGCCGCCCGTGACCCGCGCGAGCCAGAAAGTGCGGTACAGGACGCCGGAACAGTGCGGTGCGTTCCCTCTGCCGGAGGAGCTGCTTCGCTACCTGAAACGGTATGGGGGAGCAAGCAAAAAAGTGCTTCTCGACCGTTTTCAGGTGACCGCCCAGCAATTGGCCAAATGGCTGGAAGACGGGTCTTTGACTGCCGTATCCGAAGCTGTGCAAAAATATAGTCGCGCGCGGTCGGCAGTTTCTGCGGATGATGATCTCGCCGCTGCGCCCCTTGAACCCAGTATGGTCCTGTCGACAGAACAGAAGGCGGCTTACGATTCGGTATGCTCAGCTCTGGATCAGCGAGCGGCGCGGACTTTCGTCTTGCGGGGCGTAACTGGCAGCGGCAAGACGGAAGTTTACCTGCAGGCGATCGAATACGCGCTTGGACGCGACCTGCAGGCTATTATGCTGGTTCCGGAGATTGCCCTTACGACGCAGATGACAGCCCGCTTCAAGCGGCGGTTTGGAACGCGGGTGGCTGTGCTGCACAGTCATCTGACGGAACGTGAAAAGCACACGGAATGGCATCGCATCGCACGTGGACAAGCCGACGTTGTCATCGGGGCGCGATCCGCCATCTTTGCGCCGCTGCCAAGACTGGGGTTGATTCTGATCGATGAAGAGCACGAATCAACGTACAAACAGGAACGAGAGCCGCGCTACGTGGTGCGGGAAGTCGCACAGTGGCGGTCGGAACGCGCGGGCGCCGCGGTGGTTTTGGGCAGCGCTACGCCGTCGCTCGATGCGATGTACAGAGCGGAGCGCGGGCGTTATCAACTGCTCACCCTCAATGCGCGTATTCGGCAGCGTCCATTGCCGGAAGTGTCGGTAGTCGACATGAGACAGGAACTTCGGACAGGCGGACACTCTCTGTTTAGCGGAGTGCTGCGAGAGGGGCTTGAGAACACACTCGCGCGGCGGGAACAGGCCATACTGTTTTTAAACAGGCGTGGTTTTTCGACTGTCCTGCTTTGTCGCGAGTGTGGGGAAGTCGCTACGTGTCCACACTGCGATGTGTCTCTCACGCTGCATAAGACGCGCGGCGGGTCGCTGCTGCGCTGTCATTTTTGCGGACATTCGGAAGGAGTCCGAACGCAGTGCGGGAGCTGCGCAAGTGTGCGCGTGAGGCAGTTTGGCGCCGGCACACAGCGTGTTGAACACGAGTTGTTGGAATTGTTTCCCGATCTGCGGGTCGTGCGAATGGATGTGGATACAACGACAGCCAAGGGAGCGCATGAACGTCTGCTCGCAGAATTTGAACGTGGCGACGCCGACGTGTTGCTCGGAACGCAGATGATTGCCAAGGGACTGGATTTTGCGCGGGTTTCTCTTGTTGGCGTGGTAGCGGCGGATACGTCGCTTCACGTACCTGACTTTCGGGCAGCGGAGCGTACGTTTCAACTGCTGGTACAGGTCGCGGGACGCGCGGGGCGACACGAGACTCCGGGCCGGATGATCGTGCAGACGTTCGCGCCAGACCACTATGCGATTCTGGCAGCAGCACGCCAGGACTATGGGCGCTTCTACGAGACGGAGCTTGCTGCGAGGAAAATGATGGAATACCCGCCGTTTACTGAGATTACCCAATTCCTGATTGCCCACCGGGACGAGCAACAGGCGCTGCGTCATGCCACCGCATTACAGGGTGAGCTCGCGCACCAACTGCAGTCTGTTCCCGGAGTGCGGGTGCTGTCGGCCGTGCCTGCTGCCGTGCCGCGCGCCAAAGGTCTGTACCGTTATCAGGTCATGGCGCTGTACCGATCATTCGCGGCGGTGCGGGCCGCTGTGCAGGACGTGTACAGGCGCGCGCTCAGCAAGGCGCCCACAGACCTGTCGATAACCGTAGACGTCAATGCCCATTCCGTTGGATAGACTTTCCTGTCTGAGTTTTGCGAAGCAAAATCTCAGCGCTGTCGCGACACCATCAGTGGAATGGAAGCCCGCTTGGCCAGAATCGTATGCTGTGCCGAGGCGAGTTCGACGCAGCCGTGTTTGAGAAGCGGCACAGCATACGATTCTGGCGGGCAGGAGCAATCGATTTAACCCGGTCGGCAGAAGTGAGCTATTTGTGAACGAAGGAGAGAGCGGGGAATGGGGATACGCGTCATAAGAACTGGCAATGATCCGGTGTTGCGCCAGGCCGCGCGGCCTGTGGCGACCGTTGACCCCTACATATGGATGTTGCTGGACGACATGGCGGAAACAATGTATCACGCCCGCGGGATTGGCCTGGCCGCAACGCAGATTGGCATCTTGCGGCGCGTGATCGTGGTGGATGTAGGTGATGGGCTTGTCGAATTGGTCAACCCCCAGTGGCGCCTGCTGGAAGGAGAGACGCTTGCTGCGGAAGGTTGCCTTAGTCTACCCGGCAAGCGCGGGTTTGTAAAGCGCGCGCAGCGAGTGATCATTGCAGGAGTCGATCGATATGGACAGGAGCTTGTGATTACGGCGCAAGATCTGTATGCGCGTTGTCTGCAGCACGAGATGGATCACCTGAACGGCGTTCTGTTTGTCGATAAAGAAGTGCCTGCACCGAGTCAGGAGAGTGTGTCGGAGCATGTTTAAACCAAGGATCGTCTTTATGGGTACGCCGGACTTTGCCGTAGAGTCTCTCGCCGCCCTTTTGGATGAGGGCTGGCCCGTGGTGGGCGTCGTTACCCAGCCGGACCGCCCCGTCGGTCGCAAGCGGGCGCTGACCCCTTCGCCGGTAAAGAGCATGGCGCTGCAAGCAGCGATTCCGGTTTTACAACCGGATCGAGTCAGAAGACCTGAGGCGCTGAGGACTATCGCGGCATGGCAGCCAAACATCATCGTCACCGCCGCCTATGGTCAGATTCTGCCGTCCGCGCTGCTTGAGATGGCAGAGCTTGGCGCTTTCAATGTGCACGCCTCTTTAAGATCG
>JAJZEE010000120.1 GCA_021805735.1 Bacillota bacterium | reverse complement strand
TTCGATGCTGACGCCAAATAACAAGAAAACCAACTTCAACAACGCCAAGGGGCTGGCCGTGCTGAACTTCTGGCACCAATTGCTCTTCACCGACAAAGTATACCAAATCGGCTTTGACTCCGGACTTCCCAACGGCGAAGACGCGTTTGGCGTCGGACAGGCTGCCATGGAACTCAATGGTCCGTGGATGCTCGGCACGTATGAGCAGTATGGCAACAAGCTTAATTTTGGCGTGGTACAGCCTCCCAAGGGTCCGGGTCCAGCGGGTCGACGCGCCAGCATGATGGGTGGATTCGGCATGGCGATTCCTGCTGCCGCCAAGAACAAGCAGGCGGCGTGGGTGTTCGAAAAGTGGTGGATTGCCAATGCAGCCAATGACGCCTACTGGGGTAAGGAGAGCAGCAACCTGCCCGGCAACATCATCGCAGGACAGGAGCCCTACTTCACTAAAAACCCGTACATTAAGCCATTTCTGGAAACGCTCAAGTATGCCAAGACGCGGCCAGCCGTTCCGGGGTACTTCCCGCTGGAAGGCAACGTCACGATTCCCATCTTCACGCTGTTTGAAGAGGGCAAAATGACAGCCAAACAGGCTCTGCAGAAGGCGCAGCAGCAGGGCAACGAGGTCATGGCGCAAAACCCTCAGCAGTAAGCAGCGATGCCAGATCAGGAACAAATGCTGTGAGGCATTTGTTCCTGAACGTTTACGACTACAGGGATGAGTAACTTGGTCAACGTTTTTTGGGATCCCATCTCGCACATTCTCAAAACTGCGTAATTGCCGCATAGTATTGCGAATCCTAAAGACCAAATATTAAAAATTCACATTGACGAAAGATCGGCCAATGAAATATACTCTGTTCAATCAAAAGCAGACGTCATGTCCTGATTTAAACTGATCATATGGCTTGGCGGCATGTTGTTCAAGGGAGTGATGAAGAACGCGACTTTATGCATTCATGGCGTAGATATGCGGCATTAGCGTGGGCTCTGGCGACTGGATCAGCGAATGCCATAATCGTTCAAGTTGTTGCAACAGTATGCGCGCAAGTGTTGCGTGAGGAGGCGAGTGTGTGCGTTTTCGGGACCATGGCTTTACGGTTGGATATTTGCCTACGGGAGCGTTCAATGCGATCACGGACGTTCCCGGTGTACGAGTGGGCCAACAGACATACTGGACCGATGGGGACGCCGTTCATCGCACGGGTGTGACGGTCGTTTGGCCGCACGGCGGCAATCCGTTTCGCGACCGCGTGTTCGCAGGCACCTGGATTCTCAACGGATATGGCATTATGACGGGGCGCGCGGTCATCGAGGAGTGGGGTATGATCGGCGCGCCGATCGTCTTGTGCAACACCCGTAGTATCGGAATGGGGTACGAGGCGTCTGTGCAGCATTTCAACCATCTGGACGAAGGCGTCGGCGATCTCGATGTACTCATGCCGCACGTGGCTGAGTGCGACGACGGATTTCTCAACGACAACCGCGCAGAAGCCACGCCGCTGTCAGTGTTTGCGGAGGCGCTCGCAAACGCCCAGTCTGGTGCTGTGCAAGAGGGCTGCGTGGGAGCGGGTGCGGGAACACAATTGTTCGGCTTTAAGGGGGGGATTGGCACGTCTTCCCGGCAGGTTGTGATAGGGGAAAAAACGTATACGGTTGGCGTATTGCTCAACACCAACTTTGGTTCCCGCCATCAACTGCAAGTGCAAGGTGTTCCTCTCGGGCGGATGGTGACACAAAATATGCCCCGTTACGAGAAAGAAGGCTCCTGTATCGGCATTCTTGCGACCGACGCGCCGCTTCTTCCCAATCAGCTCAAACGGCTTGCCAAGCGGGTGGGCCTCGGCTTGGTGCGCACCGGTTCTGTGGGCAACGACGGCAGCGGGGAGATTTTTCTTGCATTTAGCACCGCGCAGACCATTGCGCGCGAGTCCGCGCGACCACTCGCGTCACAGCATCTGGTGGATGGACAGTTTTGGACGCTCGGAGCGCCGATTGACCGGTTATTTGACGCTGCTGTGGAGGCCAGCGAGGAGGCGGTTCTTAACGCCTTGGTGCAGGCGGTGACGACGGAGGGTCGAGATGGACACTGTCTCTACGCATTTCCGATAGATGAAGGGCTGACCTTGCTGCGCGGCGCGCGCTAAGTCTTGCGCAGACGGCCGAAGGCGTCGGACTTGACCGTAAGTCGGTGCGGCGACAGACAGATGGGGAGCACATGGAGGGGGACGGCATACATGGACCAACACGGCAAGGATCAACACGGCATTGACTCTGAACAGTTACTGGAGCACGAAGGGTACCATCAGGAACTCGCGCGTGTTCTCACTGTCCTGCAAACAGTGGGCCTCGCTCTGTCAGACATCACTCCCACTGCATCGTTTTTTGTCATTGCGGCCCTAGTGTATCCCATGACGGGCACCGGAGCGTTCTGGACCTTCCTTCTGGCCGGACTCATCGCCCTGAGCGTGGCTGCAAGTATGGCCGAACTGGGTTCTGTGTATCCGATTGCGGGCGGACTCTATTCCATTGTCACGCGGGTGCTCGGAAAGCCGATCGGGTTTTTGGCCATGACAGACTACGTGGTGCAGGCCATCTTTTTGCCTGCGGCGATCGCCCTTGGCATCGGCAGCTACATGCAGATGCTGATTCCCAATGTGAACGCCAATATATGGGCCACGATCCTGATGTTGCTCGTTACCGTAGTTGCTGTGTTTCGCGTAAAAACCAACGCCAACATCACGGGTGTGTTTCTCACAGTGGAATTGATTGTGATTCTTATCGTGGCCATTGTTGGTTTTGTTCATCCGGTCAACAGCTTCGGCGCGCTCCTGCGCCCGCAGTTAGTCACGGCAAAAAGCGTCACTCCAGTCTCCTTTTCTGTCATTCTGTCTGCGGTGGCAGTGGCGCTGTTTTCGTACAACGGATACGATAGCGCAATCAATTTTAGCGAGGAGACGAACGGTTCTGCAAGAAATGTGGGCCGTTCCGTGATGAACGCCGCCTTGCTTGGCGTCTTATTTCAGGTCGTGGCCTCAGTCGCGGTATTGCTGGGAGCGCCCGTGTTGTCTACGTTCTTCGCATCTCCGCTGCCAATCTACTATTTTGTAAAGTCGTACCTGGGATCCGTTGGGGCCAATATCGTGGTGGCCGGGGTAATCCTTGCCGTTTTGAACGCGACACTGGCGATTGTTCTGCAGTTCTCTCGCGTCATTTACTCGACCGCCCGCGATCAGTCCTGGCCAGGTCCGATCAACCGCTTGCTCGCGCAGGTGCATCCGCGCTATAAAACCCCCTGGGCGTCCGTGTTGTTCGTCGGCTTGCTGGGAGCGATTCTCACGCTGTTTGGATCGGTGGTTTCCGCCATCACGTTTACGTCTGTCATGATCATCGCGCTGTACGCGCTCATCGCCGTGGCGGCGATCGTGAATCGCCTTCGCATGCGCGGACGGGAGATTCCGTTTACCATGTGGCTTTGGCCAGTGCCGCCTGTCATTGCTCTCGTGGGAGTGGTGCTCGCCCTGACCCAGCAGACGCATAGAGATTTACTGATCAGCGCCGGCATATTTGCCGCAGGTCTTGTCTATTATTATCTGGGAACACGTTCCAGCACAGGTTTATGGCGCAGGGGCTAAACGGTCCACCAGGAACCTGACTTGAGCGTCGTTTTCACGACAAACCCAAAAAAACGATAGGGGGCGCGCGGCTTCATGCGCGTTCCTATCGTTTTTTTGGAGGGATGAGTGAACGCTCAGACACATTCACAGACTCCTGACAGTAGATTCAAAAGGTCAAATATTAAAAATTCATATTGACGAAGAAGGAACAAATGAAATATACTCGAATCAATCAAAAGTAAACGTCATGTCATGATCCAAATTGATTCTATGACTTGACGATATGTTTTCCGAAGGAGTGATGGGAAATGTGATTTAGTGCACTATGAGAGTCCAAATCCGATATGTATGCAAGTTCGGGTGACTGGATCAAGGAGTGCAGTAATCATTCAAATTAAGACATTTGTGATCGGGAATGTTCGGAATTGTTCCAGACAGTCAGTGGTCAGAAACGAGTAGAGTTTACAAATAGGGGGATCGATATGAAACAGTTAGTCAGGAAACAGGGCAAGGGAATTAACAGTGTCATTACCGCAGCGGCCAGTGTCACGATCGCGCTGACGAGTGTAGGCATGGCATCCGCGCCAGCGAGCGCCGCCACCACGAAACCGGTCACGATTGTCGTGTATCCGCAAGGATCATGGGCCGAGAACTACAATCCGTTTTCGCCCAGCGCATTGCCTGGAACGGCTGGCGCCATTTACGAGCCATTGGTGCAATTCTTCATGGTCAGCGGGAAATACCAGGATTGGCTGATTAGCGGGTTTCACTGGTCGAATGGGAACAAGACTCTCACCCTGAACGTGCGCAAGGGGATTAAATGGTCGAATGGCACGCCGTTTACCGCCAACGACATTATGTTTACATTTGATCTGATGAAAAAATATCCGGCTCTTGATGGCAACGCCGTATGGCAGTTTCTGAATTCCGTGTCTGCACCCAACTCCTCCACTGTCGTCTTCGATTTGAAGCAACCCGATGTCGCGGCGTTTTATTACCTGACCAGCGTGTTGCCCGTGCCACAGTCGGTCTGGAGCAAAATCAAGAACCCGGTGACTTACACCAACACCTCCCCCGTTGCCACAGGGCCGTTCATGCTGCAACGGTTCAGCCCGCAAGATTACCTGCTTGGGAAAAATCCGGATTACTGGCGTAAGGGTCAGCCCCATGTGTCGGCGTTGTCCTTCCCGGCCTACACATCCAACAGCAGCGTGGAACTCGCGTTGTCTCGCGGGCAAGTCGACTGGGGCTCGCTGTTTGCGCCTGACATTCAAAAAACATATGTCGCCACCAATCCGGCGCATCACAACTACTGGTTTGCCCAGGGCGCTCCGGTCATGCTGTTTACCAACGATGCCAAGTATCCGTTCAACATGCCCCAGGTGCGCATCGCTTTGAGTTACGCGATCAACCGCTCGGCGGTCTCGCAATCGGGAGAGTACGGGTATGAATTGCCAGCCAGCGCACTGGGCATCCCGCCCGGACAGAAGAGCTACATCAACGCCGCGGCGCAGTCTCAGGCGCCAACTCAGTATAATCCGCAAAAGGCGCTGGCGATCCTGAAGTCGGCGGGCTTCAAGAAAAATGCCCAGGGGCAGCTCCTGATGCCAAACGGAAAGCCCTTCAACATGCAGATGCTCGTCGTCGCGCCATACTCTGACTGGGTGCAGGACGTGACGGTGATGGCCGGTGAACTGCAAAACATCGGGATTAACGCTCAGGTCAAGCAGTTGCAGTTCGCCGCCTACTATTCAGATCTGCAACACGGAACATTCGACACGGCCATCGGTTGGTCGTTCAGCGGTCCCAATCCATACTACTTCTTCAATTACGCGATGAACTCGGCCATGACCGCTCCAGTGGGGAGCGTGGCCTCGACCAACTTCCAGCGCTATAAGTCGAAGTTGGCGGATCAGTATTTGAAAGAATACAACAGCACCTCGAACCCTCAAGTGCAAGCAGGGCTTATGAATAAGCTGGAACAGTTGTGGGTAAAAACGATGCCGTCCATTCCGGTGGTTTGGGGGGCCTTCTGGAACGAGTACAGCACACAGAACTTTACGGGTTGGCCGACGCCGCAAAATCCCTACACAGATCCCGGACCCAATGACACGGCGCTGGAGTTGACGCTGCTGAACATCCGGCCTGCGAACTGATTCAAGAAAACGCGTGTTGCCCGGGCAGCCCTGCGCTCCCGGGCAACTCCTTACAAACACAGGGAAAAGGGAATGGGCATATGCGCTATTTGATGCGCCGGATTATTTTCTACGTGGTCGCGTTTGTCGCGACGATCACAATCAATTTTTTCCTGCCACGCGCTATGCCGGGGAATCCCGCCGAGGCTCTGATGTCCAAGTTTGGCGGACGGTTGAATCCGCTGGCCCTAAAATCGATTGAGATCGCCTTTGGCTTGCATGAGCACGAACCGATCTGGAATCAGTATCTGCAGTATTTGGGGCAACTCTTGCACGGCAATCTGGGCACTTCGCTGGCCTATTACCCTGCTTCAGTCAGCGGTCTGATCGGCACTGCATTGCCCTGGACGCTGTTTTTGGTCGGGTTGTCGACCATCATCAGTTTTGTCATCGGCATCATTATTGGTTCCATATCCGCGTGGCGATTTGGCGGGGCGTTCGACACCTTCATGTCGACATTTTTTACATTTACGTATGCGTTCCCCTACTTCTGGATAGCCCTCGCGTGTCTGTACCTGATTGGTTATCTGTGGGGCGTATTTCCGATCAGCGGGGCTTATTCCATGGACTTGGTACCCAACCTGTCGGTTTCCTTTGTGTTCAATGTGATTCGTCATGCCATTTTGCCGTCGCTGACGATTATCTTCACGTCGGTTGGATATTGGGCGGTTAACATGCGCAACACCACCATCACCACCCTGGCAGAAGACTATGTAACCATGGCGGAAGCAAAGGGGATTACATTAAGAAGAATCTTGCTGCGGTACGCGGGGCGCAACGCAATTCTGCCGAACATCACTGGATTCGCCATGTCGATGGGCTTTATCGTGGGGGGAGCCATCCTGACTGAGATCGTGTTTTCTTATCCCGGACTGGGAAACCTTTTATTCCAGGCCGTTCAGCAAGAAGACTATCCGCTCATTCAGGGGATTCTCATGATCATTTCCTTTTCAGTGCTGGCTGCCAATTTTGTCGCCGATGTCACGTACTCTTTACTTGATCCGCGCGTAAGGGTAGGTGGTAACCAATGAGCGTCGCGTCTCCGTCCAGCACTCCCGCACAGGGGGCGTTCCAGAAATTCAGAGAGCGAAACAGCAGAATATTGCCCAACATCAAGGCGCGAATCGGCGTGGGACTGTTGCTTGTGTTTGTACTGCTGGCTGTTCTGGCGCCTGTGATATCTCCCTATAGTCCAACCTATACAGGCTTTTCCCTGGGCGCGTCGCCGTCTCCCGCTCACCTGCTTGGCACCACGCGAAGCGGGCAGGACATTCTTTCGCAGTTGATCTGGGGTACCAGACCGAGTCTGGACGTATCGCTCACGACCGGATTTATCACGATGCTGCTGGCGGTGGCAATCGGCATTCTGGCGGGTTTGCTGGAGGGAATCATTGACGAAATTCTCATGCTGTTCACGAATATCGTTCTGGTTCTGCCCAGCATCGTTCTCGTCATCGTCATATCTTCCTATATCTCGGCTGCCAGTGATGTCACGATCAGTTTCATCATCGCCCTGACCAGTTGGCCCTGGGGGGCACGGGTCATTCGCGCGCAGACCCTTCACCTGAAATCAAAGGACTTTGTCAAGGCTGCCATCGCATCTGGAGAAAACCATTTTCGCATCGCGTTTTTTGAGATTCTGCCCAATATGTTCTCACTGGTCGCCGCCAACTTCTTCTTTACGTGCCTGTATGCCGTGGTGACCGTAGCGTCACTGCAGTTTTTGGGACTTGGCAATATTAACGCCATCAGTTGGGGGAGCATTTTGTATTGGGCCAACAACAGTAACGCCCTGATGATCGGCGCCTGGTGGTGGTTTCTCCCTCCCGGCCTGGCCATTGGATTATTGGGGGCGGCTTTTGCGCTGATTAACTTTGGCATCGATGAGTTGACCAACCCCCGGTTGCGAAGGGAGGGACGATGAGTTGGCGGAAAACACCATTCTGCGCGTTGACAGTCTGTGGGTCGATTATTACACTCGCAGTGGGCCGATCCGGGTGGTGCAGGACGTGTCATTCGAGATTCGGCGGGGAGAGATTCTCGGTTTGGCCGGTGAATCGGGCAGCGGCAAATCGACGGTGGCCCAGGCCGTCACCCGGCTCATTCGACCGACAGTGGGGCGAATGGGCGGAGATGTCTGGCTGCAGGATGAGAACATCGCACAGCTGGACCGTAAAGCTTTGCGCCACATCAAGTGGAAAAAGGTATCAATCGTAGCGCAGAGCGCCATGAACTCGCTGAATCCTGTATTGCGCATCAGGAGTCAGTTTGACGACATCCTCCAGTCCCACGGGCAACGGAATCGCCAGAAGAACTTCGCGCGCATGCGTGAACTGATAGAGATGGTGTCTTTGTCGGCAGAAGTGCTGGATGCCTTTCCCCACCAACTGTCAGGCGGGATGAAGCAGCGGGTGGCGATAGCCATGGCCTTGTTGTTTCATCCAGACCTGGTGATCATGGATGAACCTACGACAGCGCTTGACGTGATTGTGGAACGGGAGATCGTGTCTGAGATCAAACGACTGCAACGCGAGTTTGGCTTTTCTGTGCTGTTTATTTCCCACGACCTGGATCTTCTTTTGCGAATGGCGGACAGGGTGGCGATCATGTACGGCGGATACCTGATGGAAATCGGTTCCGTTCAGGAGTTTACCCACCCTTTGCACCCTTACAGCCGGGCGCTTCTGCACTCGTTTCCCGCAATCGGCGCTGTCGGAGCGGAACGCAGACGCGGGATCCCCGGCTACCCTCCAGATCCGGCCAATCCGCCTGGCGGGTGCCGCTTCCATCCGCGCTGCCCGCACAGCAGCGAACGCTGTGGCAGCGACCTGCCCTTATGGGAAGCGGTGGGGGGCAAAGGCGACCAGAGGGTACGCTGTATCCGGTGGAGGGAGATTCCGAATGAATCGCACACAGGCTCTGATTGAACTGCAAAATGTGAGCAAGCGGTATCGGCGCCGGACGGCTGGCTCTACCCGCGACACGTATGCCATGCGCTCTGTCAATCTGGCCATACGGCCCGGGGAAGTTGTCGCTCTGGTTGGCGAAAGCGGCAGCGGCAAGTCGACGACCGGCGCCATCATTGCGGGGCTTGAGAAACCGACTTCAGGCACTGTGGTATTTGCCGGCGACACTCTGCCGTCCAGGCTGTCCGGCGACCAGTTGAAAGATTATCGACGGCGCGTACAGATCATATTCCAGGATCCGTTTTCATCGTTGAATCCTGTTCATACGATAGGGTATCATTTGATGCGTCCTCTGTTGATTCATAAAGTGGCTGCATCGCGCGCCATGGCTCTTCAGGCGGCGGAAGGTCTGTTGGAAGCGGTGGGGTTGCAGCCGGCCGCAAACTATTTGCACAAGATGCCTCACCAGTTATCGGGCGGTCAACGCCAACGGGTGGGTATCGCCAGGGTGCTGGCGACGAATCCTGAACTGCTGGTGGCGGATGAACCGACTTCCATGCTGGATGTATCGCTCCGTCTGGACATCATGAACCTCCTGCTGGATTTGCGGGACAAGCGTCAACTGGGCATGCTGTATATCACGCACGACCTGTCGGGAGCACATTACATGGCCGATCGGATCATGGTGATGTACCGCGGCATGATTGTCGAAGAGGGGCTCTCCGGGGTTCTGCTGAGCGCTCCCTCGCATCCCTATACGCAGATTTTGATGAATGCGCTGACACGAGATATCACTGGCATGGAGGACATCCCGTCACCCGTGGACACACAGTCTGCAGAGCAGGGCTGTTCCTTTGCCAACCGCTGCCCGCACCGGATGGCAGTATGTGTGTCTGAACTGCCGGACTGGGCGACTGTGGAGGAAGGGCATCGAGTCAACTGTCACCTGTATTCCTGTTCATCCTAGGCAGGCAAGACAGGGGAAGGGAGAGTCAGTCCAAATGTATCAACAGACGGGAAACCCGGAACGTCTACTGAAGGTGGAGCGGTACGCTAAAGTCCTCAACTGGCTTAAAGACCGGGACGGCAAGGGAAGGATTTCTGACCTCAGCGATATCCTGCAGGTTTCACCCATAACGGTGCGCCGCGATGTCGCGGAATTGGCCAGGCAGGGTCTGGTGCAGGCAACCCGCGGCGGCGTTATGCTGCTGCAGTCATCCGCCACGTTTGAGCCGATATATCACGCCAAACTGAACGAAGAGGCGGACGCCAAGGAGCGGATCGCCCGTTACGCCGCGTCGCAAATCCGTGACGGCGACACGATCCTGCTCGATGGCGGCACGACAGTCGGAGCCATGGCAAAACACTTGCTTGGCCGCAATTTGACCGTCGTCACCAACGCACTGAATGTCATTAACGTGCTGTCGAACGATCGCGGCATCCACCTGATAGCTATCGGGGGCATGTTTCGCGGAACTTCACAAACCTTCCTCGGACCGCTGGCCAATCGTGTCTTGCGGGAACTGCGGGTGGACAAATCTTATCTGGGCACTGAGGGTTTCAGTCCGCACCGGGGTTTTGAGGTGCCCGATGAAGATGACGCTTCATTTAAAGAAGTTGCGGTCGAGGCCTGCGAGAGTGTCTGGGTGCTGGCTACACACAGTAAGTACAATCAGATACGCCTCCATCGTTTCAGCAGTTGGAACGGCATCAAGGGACTGATCACCAGCCAGGGTCTGCCGGACCCAGTTCTCAAACAGTTTGAGGAGCGTCACCTGCAGGTGGTAACTGTATAGTATGCATCAGCCATTCGTATACATGAGGATCCTGTGTTTCCTGAACGAACTACCCGCGCATTCCCCTCTTAGACGCGAAGCGCCCAGTGGAAACAGAGCGGCAAGGAGATGAAGCGGATGAAGATTGGTCTTAGCACGTACAGTCTGTTGCAGGCGGTTAAGAGCGGGGCGCTTACTCCCCTCGATCTACTCGATTGGATCGCGGCGCGAGGCGGCGCTCATGCAGAGATCGTTCCGATCGGATTTGAAGTGACGGACGATATGGCGGATCAGTTTCGGGAACGGGCGGAGCGCCTCAATATAGAAATCTCCAATTACCTGATAGGCGCTGACTTCATCAAGAACGATGGGGCCGGGTACGAACGCGAAGTGGAACGGGTGCTGCGTCAGGTCGATGTTGCAAAGCGATTGGGAGTATCGCTTATGCGCCACGATGTGGCGTGGCGGCCGCCTGTTGACTCATCCATTTGGCAGTTTGAAGAAGATTTGCCCCAGATCGTGACCGCCTGTCAAAGGATTGCGGACTATGCGCAATCGCTTGGCATCGCCACGACGGTGGAGAATCACGGCTACTTTGTGCAACATAGCGATCGTGTACTGCGGTTGGTTCATGCGGTCAATCGGCCGAATTTTCGTCTGACGGTGGATGTGGGCAACTTTCTCTGCGTGGATGAAGATCCTGTCGCTGCTGTGCAGAAATGTTTGCCATATGCAGCGATGGTCCATCTGAAGGACTTTTACGTGCGTTATGACCAA
>JAJZEE010000119.1 GCA_021805735.1 Bacillota bacterium | reverse complement strand
CAGAGGCAACCCCACGTACACGTCAAGCAGACTCACAATTCTCCCGGTAAACGGAACACCGCTAAAATGGATGTGCCCTCCGATAGGAAAGCGTTCAAACGGAGCGCTTCCTGCTACCCACTTGGGATTCATTCGTTTCGCCAACTGACCGGCTTCCCGCAAAGTCACTTTAATGTTGGCGCACAGTTGCTCCGGGGTGAGCGCTGGTTTCGGCCGCAGTTCCGCAAGCGGCCGCCGCGAACGATCGCCTCCAAACGTCCGATCGTCGCAACCGACACTTCCCAATGTGGGGAAATAGCGGGACGCCAGCACCAGGTTCCCCTGTTTTGACCTCAGCATGAACTCCAGATCTGTGCCCAGCATTATGGCCCTCTTGTCGCCTTTTTTGATGCGGTCTTCCATCTCCAGGTAGGTGTTCGCCGCCTCCGCGTACAACTGCAGGACTCGACCCTTGAGTACGGGAGTTGCGGCGACGTCCAGCACCATCAGTCGCTGATGGACGGTGACACCGATGCTCACCAGACCAAATTCCAGGCCTAAGGCATGGATAGAACGAACGGCCAGAAGACACACTTTGCGGGTTTCATCATTGTACTCCATCGGCACTTCTGAAAAGGTATCCAGCACCTGATTGATGCGTTTTGACAACCACACCGTCTTGGCGTCCGTTCTAAAACACGTCAGCGCCTTGAGGTTGAACACGGGAATTCGATAGTGCCGAACAAGCTGCGTGCGCAGTTCAGTCTCATCGTCCTGGCTGCGACTGCGGGGGCAGTTTACACCCGCCCTGCGCAGAGACTTCAGCATAGCTCGACGGGATTCCGCGAGGAGCAGAGACTCCCGCCTGTTGATGACCCAGTGTCCGCGATCGGGGTCATCCGTGTTGCCGTAACGGATGACTGTATCGTCTGCCGTAACCATGCGCAGTTCCTGCGCGGGAACAAGGCCAGGCACTTGTCTTGCCAGCCGCTCCGCAGAGGTCTGGCCACTATGCAGCAGATAAAACGTCACAACGTATTGCGCCTCCCTTCACGCCTGTCTGGTGCCCGCAAGTCTAAGCGCAAAGCGAATCGGTCGCAAAAAGGACAGGTCGACAAGCTCTGGAGATCCATGCAACGTTTCAGGCGTCTTCCATGGCTTGGAATTGACTTCGAGAATGTAAATACGGCCAGTTTCAGCAATTCCGAGATCAATGCCGAGTTCGCCGAGCAGTCGCTGTGAGCCATCTTCGACTACGGATGGGATCAAAGCAGCAAGGGCGTAAATCTGTCTGCGAACCCGCGTTGCCCGAAGTGGGGGCTCGACCTCTGAGAGAGCTGACAGCGAACACGCTTCTCCACCGGCTGCCAGGTTGGAGATGAACTCACCCTGCGCCGCTACCCTCATGTACACCTTCGTTCGTTTCCATGCGCCAGTTCGATCCTTTTGCATGAGAACTCGAACGTCAAATGGCCGTTGCCCCCATTGCACGAGCGGAACGCCCTCCTGCGCGATATGCGGAGCGCTCATGACGCGGGCCCGATATCGCAGGTATATCTCCCTCATGCTGTCAGCGCGAAACTCTTCAGCAAGACCCTGTTTGGCGCGAAGCGTCGCGCAAAATCCCCCCTGTTCACGACTGATCTTGAGAATTCCCACACCCAGACTGCCATGAATCGGCTTTACGAACACAGTGTGATGGGACTTCGCAAATTCGTTCAGGACCTGGGGTCCGGTAACCAGAGCGGTACGCGGGAGAAACGTCCGCAGACGCGGATCTGATTGCAGCCAGGATGCAACCTCCCACTTGTCAAAGTACCCCCCATTGAACACAAACGTTTCTTGTTGCAAGTACTCTCGCATCTTCAGACATTTCTCACTGCGTTCGTAGCGACGCGAGACGATCTGATCGTAAATGACTGGGGGAATCCCGAGATCAGCCTTTTCCACCTTGGGTTGTCCTTGATCCCCACCACCGACAAGAATGAATCCGCGAAGGCGATGGCGAGCGACATCAACGGCCGCGGGATCAAAGACGCAGGCAAGAACGCCTTCCCTCTTTGCCATCTCCAGATAACGTTGCAACACCGGGCCCTGCTTGCCCTGAAACACGCCATTGACGACTCGCGGCCTTGCCATGATGCCCATTTTCGGCAATCGCAACTGTTGGACTTCGGAGCAGTGTAACAGCGAGGAATGCACAGTCATGCTCCGCCTTCCCCTTTCGCGATCAGGTGAAAACCCGTGCTAAACACAGCATATTCAAGGACCCTTTGCAGTGACAAACGCCTTACCTCGGGATCGATCAGACGAAACATCTGACGACCCGGACAGGGATTGACCTCCAGAATATAGGCCCGTCCGAATCGATCCAGGGCTACGTCAACACCGAGTTCCGTCAGGGATGGATGATCAGCGGCCACTGCAGAAAACGCGGCCAGCGCCGCCGTGCGACCGGTACGCACACCATGCCGGAATTGGGAAATCTGCTCTCTATGCAAATACTGCTCGACAGCCGTTAACGAGAACGCCTGGGCGCCGGTGTGAAGATTCGTAGTGACAGCGTCAGGGCGGCCGACTCTCGCTACGCTGCCCGTACAGTCAGCCTGTCCACCAGGGCGCGCCTGCACCAAAAAACGCAAATCAATCGGGGCGCCCGTCACGGTGCGCATCAATTCCACAGTTCCTTGCGCGATCCAGGAAAGTCCCGAAGTCGCCACGGTGAACCGGCGCAGCAGCGCTTCATCGTCCTTGAGAATCTCGCCGCCGCGATTTCGTTGCGCCTCTTTTAACAACAGATACCCTGGATGGAGAGCCACGACCCGCGTGATCTTCTGGCCCTGAGTGCCGCGCGCCGGCTTGACATAAACGTCGCCAAGCACCTTGACGGCCTGCAGTACATCCTCGGCAGAACGAATCGGGTACATCGGCGGCAAGAAGGGCTGAACGCCTGGCGCCGAGGACAACACGTTGTGCAAGAGCCACTTTTCACTCTTTTGTCTGGGTAGTGTGCCAAACACCGATGTTGCAAGCAGCAATTCTTCGTCGCGACTCATCATCTCCCGCACCCGGGCAGGCCGCAAAACAGTTCTGCGCCATACAAAATCCGGCCACGGACAGTCCTCGAGAACCCATTTTGAGCGGCCTGGGTAGTAACGATAGGCGCGTGTTTCTTGATTCCTGGCGCGCAGACGCCCCGGCGCCAACACAAAAAAATCGACGTGTGCTTCGCGCGCCAAGATGGCCATATCTGCAAACAGCCTCGTTTGTGGTCCGAACAAACTCGTGGCGCCCGGCATTGCGTAGACTGCGATTGCTGGCCCCAATCGTATCGTATCGCCGTCGAGAAAAGCACGAACTGGGTATTCTGGCAAGTGGAGTCGAGAACACGTCGACGCACGGAGTTCGATAGACGGCGGTTCCGCTTTGATCATTTGCCTCAAGCGGGCCCTGATGACATCTATTGTATGTGGGTAAGACGGTTCTCTGGCCCCTTGCGGGGCGCTGGACACCGTATTGGCACGCAACGGCGCCGTTCGCAACCCGAATCGCACAACGCGAGGAGCGGCTCCTTCTCCATACAGTCCACTGGTTCTCGCCATGAGAGTGTCCAGTTGGATCCGAAGACCACCACGACGGGCATTCTGGACGCGGCGCACAACCCGATTCATGGTACCACCACCTTGGCGACGCACGTGTTTGAGGCGGGCCTAATCCATGCCTCCGCAGCAGACCGCGTCGCCCGACGATCGACTGATCCGAGTTGGCCCGCCAGTAACGCGATGCTGACAGATCGCCGCTTTATAAAAAAAGGGGCGCTAAGCGCCCCGCATCGTTAGCGACCATTGGTGTGCGGGTATACTTACAGTTGCGAGTCCTCGTCGACGGAACTGTCGTCTTCCTCGAAACTCTCTTTTTTGTCCCTCGGTTCGCACGTCATTACCCACACTTTCGTGCGACCAACCACTTCGACAGCCAGTTCCGCTTCAACGCGAACCGCAATTTCCGTTCCGCCATCCACAACAGTTGCATCCAGACAGTTGGGTTGTTGAACAACTTTCACGGTGACATCGAGGTCATCATGGAAGCAATGAGGATCCAGGTCGCTCAGCGCAATGTGCTCGACATAGGACATCGTGTCCTTGGCAACGGCCGTCTCGCTGTTACCGTTATAGGAGTGCCACACATTGATGTCAAAACGTCCATGAATCTCCACCACATCTCCCACAAGAGAGCCCTCGCACGAATGGTTCATCACCCAGCAACCGCCAATCGTTGTCGGACGATTGGCCGGACGAATCGTATACGTGCTTTGGGAGTACTTCGTTCCCTTGCCGCATACGGCACTGGTGATGATCTCGCGGCACCCGGTATCTGTTGCGAGCATCACTCTGCTACCTCCTCGTTTTCATTTCAGAATCACAGTTGGGCGGGTGACAGCCATGGCAACAGTCCAGCCGGTTTCTGTACTCCATCTGTATGCCGTTCGCCCACTATTGGTGAGAACGGCCTAACGGCCTTTGCCCACGCCCACGGTCTCCATATGGTATGTGCGGAACACGCGCGTTGACACGCAAACGAGCGCCCAAAATCGGACGCCCGCAGCACAATGTATGGTCTGATCGTTGGCGACTGACTGACAATAGGCGACAGAGGCCTACTGCTCCGGCAGAATTTGCGAGAACACTCGCAACCAATTCCCCCCGGCCATCTTGGCCAATACATCCGACCCGTATCGGCGTTCAAGTTTCTCCAGCAATTGCGGATAGTCGGATCCATTGCGAAGATCGGTCAGCGTCGTATCGATCCCGTCAAAATCTGAGCCGAGCGCCACGCCGTCAGGGCCGGCGATGGTCAGTAGATGGTCGATATGCCGGAGCAAATCCTCGCTGGTGAGCACGGCTCTATCACCCACAAAACTGGGCACAAACGTGGCGCCGACGAGTCCACCGGTGGCGGCAATGCCGCGGATCTGATCATCACTCAGATTGCGCCGGTGGGCGTGAACCGCCGCGGCGTTGCTGTGCGACGCGACGACCGGTCCCCCATAAATCTCGAGAACGTCCCAAACTCCGCGCTCGGCAAGATGAGAAACGTCAACGACCATGCCTAGCGTGCGCATGGTCAGCACTACCTCACGACCAAAATGGGTAAGACCTGCGCCGCGCGCTTCCCCCACCCCATCCGCCACGCTATTGGCGCCGTTCCATGTCAGTCCGATCAATCGCACGCCGAGGCGAAACAGGGTATGGAGCACCTCAATCCGCCCCGCGAACGCATCCGCGCCCTCCAATGACAGAATGGCGCCACGATGTCCGCTTTGAAGCACCGCCTTGAGATCAGAAACCGAGAAGACAGGAACGACAGCACCTGGTTTTTCCACCTCGCGATAAAATCGATCCAATGAGGCCAGAACCTTGTACAACTGCTCGCTTGGAGACAGACTGGGTTCCACAAAAGTGACAAACACCTGCACATCAATGCCACTGGCCGCCATATGTAAGTAACTCTGCTGCAACTTCGAATCTGGGTCGTAAAATCCCAGTCCTTCCCCCTCCATGCGATACAGAATATCCGCATGCCCGTCCACTACCCAATGCCCGTTATACATGGCCCAATTCTCCCCCTTCTGTTCATGCCGCCGTCCTATTCGGCTATGGCAATTCGCTCGATCTGTGTCGCTCGTCCGCCGGCTGCAACCGTCACTAGGACGGCGGACAGTTGCCTCGGACCATCCGCCACTGAAAATCTGGCCGGCATTTGATCGATAAACCGCCTGATCACCGTGGAGCGCTCCACGCCAAGAATGCCGTCGCGGGGACCGGTCATGCCGACATCCGTAAGAAATGCGGTGCCATCAGGCAAAATACGTTCGTCTGCCGTTTGAACATGCGTATGCGTTCCGATGACGGCTGACACCCTTCCGGCCGCGTACCATCCCATGGCCAATTTCTCCGAAGTGGCTTCGGCGTGAAAGTCCACAAATATATGATCCGTGACAGGGCCCAATTGGTCAACAATGTGATCCAATGTTCGAAAAGGGCAATCAGACAAATTCATAAATGTGCGTCCAATGAGACTAACAACGGCAACTGGCTGCACCCCAACCTGAACAACCGTATATCCCTGCCCCGGAGTTTCCGGATGCAGATTGGCAGGTCGGCAGATGCGCCGATCGCTCGACAACAGTGAGACGATCTCTTTCTGGTCCCATACGTGATTGCCCAAGGTGATGAGATCAACGCCGCTGTCATATAGATGCTCCGCCGCCGCCTCGGTGATACCGCGCCCGTTTACCGCGGAATTCTCGCCATTGGCCACCACCAGGTCGGCCGCGTAATGTCGACGCAAGTTTGGAAGCAACTCCCGTACGTACATGAGGCCCTGCTTCCCTGTGACATCTCCAATGAACAATATCCTCACCAAACGCATCTCCTTGTCGCTGCCGCGAATCACTGCTCAACAGGCCGTTCGGAACCAGACCTACTTTGTACCCACTATGGAGAAAAATAAGGGCAGCCAACAGGCCGCCGTTATTTTGCGTATTCTACTGCTCTTGTTTCGCGGATGACTGTGACCTTGATCTGCCCCGGATAATCGAGTTCATTCTCAATACGTTTCGATATCTCCCGAGCCACCCTAACTGACTCAGCGTCGTCAACCTGCTCAGGCTTCACGATAATGCGGATCTCTCTACCCGCCTGAATGGCGTACGACTTGTCCACGCCACTAAAGGAGCAGGCGATTTCCTCTAGTCTCTCGAGTCTCTTCAAATATACGTCAAGCGACTCCCTTCGCGCTCCCGGACGGGCCGCAGACAGTGCATCTGCCGCGCCGACCAAAACTGATATGGAAGACGTATATTCGATATCTCCGTGATGAGCGCCGATTGCGTTAACCACGACCGGATGCTCCTTATATTTTCTGGCCAAATCTACACCAATCTCCACATGGGATCCTTCGACCTCATGCGTAATGGCCTTACCCACATCGTGCAAAAGCCCGCCGCGTTTCGCGAGATTAACGTCAAGCCCGAGTTCAGCCGCCATCAGTCCTGCCAAATGCGCCACTTCAATGGAATGTTTAAGCACATTTTGACCGTAACTGGTGCGGTACTTAAGCCGACCCAGAATCTTTACCAGATCGGGATGGATACCGTGAATCCCCGTCTCAAATGTGGCCTGTTCGCCTTCTTCACGAACGCGTTCATCGACTTCACGTCTGGCCTTTTCAACCATTTCCTCAATACGCGCCGGATGAATTCGCCCATCAGCTACAAGTTTCTCCAACGCAATCCGCGCCACTTCACGACGAATCGGGTCGAACCCAGACAAAATAACGGCTTCCGGCGTGTCATCAATAATCAAATCCACGCCTGTCAGGGTTTCCAGAGTGCGAATGTTCCTGCCTTCACGCCCGATAATCCGACCCTTCATTTCATCACTGGGAAGAGCCACGACGGACACCGTGGTCTCCGCCACATGATCAGCCGCACAACGTTGAATCGCAGTAGCGATAATCTCTTTCGCCTTGCGCTCCGCCTCTTCCTTCGCCTGTTGCTCGATTTCCTTCATCAACAAAGCGGCGTCATGTTTGCATTCGGAACGTACTTGGGCCAAAATCAGTTCCCTGGCCTCTGCACCCGTCAGTCCAGATATCCGTTCCAGTTCCTCAACCTGACGTCTGGACGCTTCTTCCACATGACGCCGTTGTTCTCCGAGAATTCGTTCGTCAGCACTCAAGCTCTCATTACGTCTCTCGAGAGCCTCAGTTTTCCGGTCCAAGGCTTCTTCTTTTTGTAATAGCCTGCGCTCAAGTCTCTGAATCTCCATTCGCCGTTCCCGCAACTCACGCTCCGCGTCGTTGCGAATGCGGTGACCTTCTTCCTTTGCCTCCAGCACAGCTTCCTTTATCTTATTCTCCGCCGTGTGGCGCGCAGACTCGATCATCTGTTCTGCTTGAGCTCGCGCTCCAGCCAGGGACATCTCCACAGACTTGGCGCGCATCGTCGTCCAAACAAACATTCCTCCGCCCACCACTACAGCCGTGATCAGAAGCGCAATGATGAACACCAAGGAGGATACCATACTTGCATCTGCCTCCCACCTCACCCCGAGAGGGACGCTGAGCAACAATCAGGATGTAACGGATTGCTCCAGGCACTTCCAACCGCTATCACACATACAATTGACACAGCAGGTATACGCACCTTAATTATATGATACATGTAAATCCCTGTCAACCACCCAATCCCATCCATTTTGACGATTGATGCCATTGCGAACATCCTTGCCACTATGAGTCTTGGTCCTGCAGCAATTTGCGCAAAGTTCCCCGTACAGTGTCCCCCGCATATCCTTTACGATACAAGTAGCCGGCCAAAAGTTCCCGGCGCTTTCGATTCCGTTCCTTGTCGCTTACTGCGATGGAACTGCGGGAGAGTTTTCTGTCAATCTCCGCAAGTTTGCGACGACCGTCCTTAACGGCCCCCTCTGATTCGTCATACTGACTGTCGCGAATGACCTGGCGCACCTGATCGGAAGAAACCCCCCGAGACAGCAGACGTTGCGCCAAGTCCCGCTTGCTGCGCGTCGTTCCACTGGACACCGTCTGTTCGACATAGCTTTCACTGAGCTTCCCGTCGTCCAGCAGACCCTGTTCCTTAAGCCAACGCGCCACTTCCTCTGCAACCGAAACATGATAGGAATGTCGAGTCAGATACCGTTTCACCTCGGCCTCCGTACGAGAGCGCCGAGCCAGATACCCGATGCTCAGTTCACGCGCCGCAGCAATCGTGTCAGAACGCAACAGTTGCTGCAGGACCGCTTCGGTAAACACTGTTCCGGCATTTACGTTCTGTTGCAATAAACTCGTGGCCTGGAAGGGGCCTGCGACCGTTCCGTCGGACAGCCGTAGCATCCGCCGCAGCGGGTTTTCCGGATCGGGTTCCTTGCCTATCACCGTCAAATCGCCATCGTGAGCCACTTCGAGGATCACTCCCTCCCAACACTCTGCCGACAGCTCCCAGACATAGCTGGATTACTCTTCAAATTCAAAGTCGTCGTCATCTTCCTCTTCATTTGGCACGACCACAACGCCGGGAGACGTGATGCTCAGTTCTCGAATCTTGAGGTCAATCTGATTGGCCATAGCCGGATGTTCCTTCAGAAACTGTTTGGCATTTTCCTTGCCCTGACCCAAGCGTTCATCCCCATAGGAGTACCATGCGCCGCTCTTCTGGATGATCTCCAGTTCAGTCCCTATGTCTACGATGCTTCCTACGCGGGAAATTCCCTCGCCAAACATGATATCCACTTCAACCTGCTTGAAAGGCGGAGCCACCTTGTTTTTTACAACCTTGATCTTTGTTCGATTGCCAACGAGGTCGTTCCCTTGTTTCAATGCTTCTCCCCGGCGGACTTCAAGCCTGATGGTAGAATAAAACTTGAGCGCGCGACCTCCGGTCGTAGTCTCTGGATTGCCAAACATAACTCCGACTTTTTCGCGTATCTGATTGATGAAAATCGCGATGGTCTTTGATTTATTGATCGCGCCGCTGAGTTTGCGCAGTGCCTGGGACATCAAGCGCGCGTGCAGTCCCACATGAGAATCTCCCATCTCCCCTTCAATCTCAGCCTTCGGCACAAGAGCGGCCACGGAGTCGATGACAATAATCTCTACGGCGCCGCTTCGCACTAGCGCCTCAGCGATTTCCAGAGCCTGTTCTCCCGTGTCGGGTTGGGAAATGAGCATCTCATCGATGTTGACTCCAAGATTTTTCGCGTACAGCGGATCAAGCGCATGCTCAGCGTCGATGAATGCGGCCTGGCCCCCCTGCCGCTGCACCTCTGCGATCGCATGCAATGCAACTGTTGTCTTTCCGGAAGACTCCGGTCCGTAAATCTCAATAATCCTGCCCCTCGGCAACCCACCCACACCGAGGGCGATGTCCAGCGCCAATGAGCCCGATGAAATGGTCTCCACATTCATCGTTGCGCTCGCCTCTCCGAGCCGCATGATCGAACCTTTGCCAAACTGCTTTTCAATCTGTTTCAATGCCTGGTCTAATGCGCTCTTCCGATCCGCCACACACATTCCCACCTTCTGCAAGGTTGTCCATACTGGATTCGACTATCATTATTGTACTAGCTCACGTCGCAAAACACAAACATTTGTTCGGACATGTGCAATCGTACCAGGAAACCGCACCAATCCTATCTGAACCATCTCCCCACGAATAAATCAGGGGCTGGACGGCGCTTTCAGGTAAACTAAATAGCATTTTGGAAGTTAACGCTTCCGATAGAAAAAGGCAAGGTTGCATCCCCTGCCAGACATCCTTAAACAAACATTAGCAACTATTTTGATGTACGGTGCTCCTCCAAGATTTCTACACATGCTTCAACGCACTCGTTACAAATGAAAACACCGGGTCCCGCCACTATTTGCAAAACATCGTCCTGGTGTTTTCGGCAAAATGAACATCTAATCCCTGGTCGTTCATCTTGTTCAGTGCCTGGCTGGCTCGTCATCAATACCCCTCCCTTCTTCGAGTATGTTTTTCAGTGAACTCAAAGATTTGCTCAGCCTCCATCGAACCGTACTTGCTACCCTCCCTTGCAATTTGGCAATTTCGGTTGAACTCCAACCTTCGAAGTAGTGTAGCCTGATCGCTTCGCGGTCAGAAGGAGACAGCAATTCCAACGCCTCACCCATGTCGATTGTCAACTCGACCTGCACTGTGTATTCGGGCTTGTCGGGTTCCCAAATGCGCGGGAAAATAGCTGTCTCCGCATAACGTTTACGGTGCCATTGCATTGCACGATTGTACGCGATGGTTCTGATCCATTTCCCAAATACTTCCGGTTTGCGTAGTCCGTCTAAGCCTATATATGCCTGTAACAATACATCCTGTACAACATCGTCAATTTCGCCAGACGGTAAAACACGTCTTACCACTTGAAAAACACTCGCAATGTGCTTCTCCAACAGCCTCTCGAGTGCTTCTCTATCGCCCTTCTTCGCTCGCACAACTTCCTCCTCGTCATTCACACCAACTCACCTGGTTCAAAAAACCTACTATAATCTCTCATAGGTCCTTTCGACTCTTTCGAGTCCGCGGTCTTGCAGGATTCATCCGCTTGGAGGCTGCTCTCGCACCACCGAAGATGAGCCGGACCAGAGAACGGAAAAGTCACCCTTTCCTATGTCTGATTCGTGTTGCCATCTTCCCGGGTGTTACCCGGTCCCGATAAGATTTCCCGCCGCGCCTTTCTCCACGTGTACGCGGCAGGAGCCTTTCGTTACCCTTGGAGCAGTTCCTTGCGTTGATCCAACCACGAAACCAGGCTGCCCCCTTTCC
>JAJZEE010000118.1 GCA_021805735.1 Bacillota bacterium | reverse complement strand
ACATATACCTCTTGCACAGAACACTTCAGGTGTGCTTAGAGACATAGTTCTCATGGCCATCGCGCTGCTCCTCCGGTACAAAGTTGTTGTACACTTCCATGGGGGGCAATTCGACAAATTTCTTTCGCAATGTCGTTTTTCGTGGATAGTGAGGCTGGTATTGGGCCGCATCGATCGTCTAATTGTTCTCGGCGACCGCATTGTACCCCAGTTTGGATTTATGTTCCCTGATAAGATTCTTGTCATTCCCAACACCGTGAGTCCCGAGTGGATTGATCAGTTTGCGGGTTTAGAGAGGCATTGTTCACAGCCACTTAAAATTCTCTTCGTTGGACATCTGTCAGTTGCTAAAGGGTTCCTGGACCTTATACAGGCATTGGTACTTATTAAGGAAATATGCAATTTCGAACTGTACTGTGCCGGGGAAGTGATTGTATCTGAGAGGAATATAGCGGTTCCGGGCATTGATCTAAACGATGGATTTTTCAGGGCTGACCGTCTGATCGAGACTGGACAGATCAGGAGTCAAGTGCATTTTTGCGGCACGGTCATCGGCGAGAGAAAGCGTGAACTTTTCGCAGAGTGCGACGTTCTCTGCCTACCCTCTTATTCAGAGGGGATGCCTATGGTCATCCTCGAGGCCATGTTTGCGGGTATGGCAGTGGTCGCTTCAAGGGTAGGCGCCGTCATCAACATGGTCGACGAGAGTGTACTTGTAGACCCAGGTGATGTAGAGGCACTGAGTCAAATCATTCTGAATCTAGCCGCGGAAGACATAACACGCTTAGGGGAAGAAAATAGAAGCCGAGCGAACTCTTGCTACCATTACACGCAGGTGATGGAACGAATGCGACAGACCTACGAGGCGCTGGGGGTTTTGTAGGTGTTGAAAGGAGTGGAGTTGGCGAAGTTTAAAATACTATATACTGCTGTAGATTAGCCTTATGTTTTCTAACATGGTTTTCGGGAGGGAAGAGTAGTGATTGATATTTTACTTGCCTATTATAATCGACCCAGCGAGCTAATGAGGGCAATTTCAAGCGTACAGCGACAAAGCTATGAAAACTGGAGACTTCTTGTTTTGGACGATGAATCCGACACGGATATGTCGGCGTCTGTTGGTCTCTTACATGATGAAAGGATTGTATACTATCGTATTCCGCACCAAGGCACTCTCGCAAAAGTTAGAAATTATTCTTCACGATGGATAAACGCCGAATGGGTAGCATTCCTTGATGATGACGATTGGTGGCACACCGATAAACTGAGGGTACAGATGGATTGGCTCTCTAGAAACCCTACAGTTGGAATCCTCGCTTCAGAGGCCTGTGAGGAGACTGTGGGAATGGAAGGGAAGTTAGACGATGAGCTAGCATCAAAGCTGCGCGTAAGGTGGGTGGACTCAAAAGATCTGGCTTGGGCCAACTGTGTATACCATCCATCCGTTATAATGAAGAGGGTATTTTTTGAGGAACTTGGGGGATACGACATTCATCTGGATAATTGGGAGGACTGGGATTTGTGGATCAGGTACACTGATCGTTATGGATCAATCCCAGTTATTGATGCCAGTCTACTTCATTATACCATTAACCCAAATGGTGTAACGAGATCAGGGGTAAGCGATGTCCGTAAAGTGTGGGAGCGAATAAATTATATGTATAACAAAATGGAACAGGGGAGTTTCCTTTACAAAAAAACGATTTTGTCAAAAATGAATTATTTTTGTTCCATTACAGATAAATCAACTAAGCGCCGATTCTTAAAGGCGCTAGAGAGTGTTACAATGACTCCAAATCAGCCAGGTCCTTGGGCAGCTCTACTACTTTTTTGGATGCCATTTAAATGGACTTGGGCACTAAGGATATTTATTCAGAACTTGAGGTTTGTAGATGTTGGTAATGCGAGTAAACGTAAACGCTAATCTTTTTTTGAACCGCTTTTGTACCGTTGGATTGAACCAAAAGTGCCATCTTATGGAGTGTGGTTGGAAGACAGGATGCGCCGTTATCCTGGCAGTCTGCGTATCTGGCTCCAAGGGTGCTTTTCTGAGTAGACTGTTTGCTAGGGCGTTCTTTGTAGAAGGAGTAGTAGCGCCGCGACGGGTTAGGGACTGTGGCTTGTTAGAATGCAACATCGTTGGGGGCAAGTTTATGATGGTAAGTTGCCTATCTATTTTAACGTTTGGTTCTGGCCAAGGTACGTTCTGAGGAAGACGACCAAAGCCGTTATCACCTTGAAACATCAGGTGATGAACTCTGGAGTAGAGAGTGATAATCTTTATTAATTTTTGGAACTGCTCGCTCAAGCTTATATGCCTCACAGGCGGCTGGTCTGAAGCTTCATTCAGTATCCTTTGTACATGGAAGGCATGCTGTCGCGCCGTAGGGGAGTGCTCCGCTGGTGGCAACTCCCTTACTAGTAGAGAATAATGAGGATACATCGAACAAGGTAAGAGGGTGATTGTCAGATGCATCAGAATGATCTCGACGTTTCCGGGCCGCTGGTGTCGATTATCATTCCTTTCTACAATGGGGAGCGGTTTATTAGAGAAACGCTCAGGTCCGTTTACTCCCAGACATACCAACACGTTGAACTTATCATTGTCGATGACGGATCCATGAGCCCCTTCAATCTGTCCGATCACAGTACTGATTACGACGTCAGATTTACCACCCGCGTTATTCGGCAGACAAATAAGGGGGTTGCCTGTGCCCGTATACTTGGACTAAGCCAAGCACATGGCGACTTGGTGGCTCTGCTAGATCAAGATGACACATGGGCACCAAACTTCATCGAGGAAATTTTACACTACTTTGATGATCCCATGTGCGATGTCGTGTTCTCAAATGCTTACTTACAGGATGCGAGAGGTCAGAAGATAAGGAAATTATACCTTGATGGCAGGGTCAAACTATATGGCGTGGGATCGATGCCTGCGGCGGTCGTAACAGTTGTAAAGCCTGTGTCGTTTGCATGGAACTTTATCATCTCGCCTTCGCAAGCGCTCGTTCGCAGATCCGCGGTTACTTCTGTTCCAGTGCATTGGCAGACGGTCTTTGGTGGTGCCGATGACTGGATTTTATGGATCAGCCTTTCTGCTATGGGCCGCGGCTTCGTTTATCATCCAGATACACTCCTAAGTTACAGGAGGCATGTAGGGAATGCGTCTAACTTGAGGTCTGTCATGCGGGATTCAGAGGAGTGTGCCTTGACGTTGCTCGGAGAGTTGCTTTCCCCTGCACAGTTGAAGATCTTTTGGAGAGAGCATCATTATCGGCGCGCTAAAGATGCAGCTGTACTTGGTAGACCGCATTTAGCGTTTAGGGAGCTAGTGGCCTCGGTGAGCTTCGGTGTTGGCAGCACCTCCCTACACTCAATCGGTATCGTGTTACTAACGATTTTACTACCTGCACCCGTTCTCGATATTCTTAGACGAATCTACTCATTTTCCATGAGAAGGGGCACTAGTAACTTGTAATGACGAACCGACTTGGACTATGATGTTGATAGGGGTCATACTGCGCACTAGATCCAGATGCAGGGGGAATGGATTCTTAAATTTCGAAATTCCTTGCAAACCAAGAGCGATGTCACCGACGGGTTAAAATTGGTTCTTGCGAAAGTTTGGTGAGGCTCCTCGTTTCGACAGCATTCGGGCTCTTCGGGTGGTGCGGTGGAGGCAGGGGATGAACTCACCGCGTCTGTTTACAATGTTACGAACGTAAACGGCGAATGATTACATTTACACAGGAGGAACACCTTAACTGAGCCTTCAAATCACACCGATGAGGCATAGTGCAACCTAACTGTTCCGCCATTCGGGTGTCTGTTTTCTAGCATCCTGAGTCATATAGATACAGACGCAGGGTGTGAATCGATGATAAATATGCTCTGTACCTTGCAAATGAAGGACAAAGGTGCTATGTAAATAGGTACTAGCGGCTAAAAGTAGTGGGAATTACCGAAATGAGTGGCGTTTATGGCCGGAATACGCAGACATTACACAAAAATCCACTTTCGCACATTGAGGAGTGTTTTCTGTTGCCAAAGACCAATATTGATTTCGAAAAAGATCTGTATGAAGTTGTGTCGCTCTGGTTTTCTTCAACGACACCAGATCACCTCTTCTGTTTGTGTGAAAAGTTGAGGCTATGTTCGTGAGCATCAAAGGGAATACATACTACAATCTTGCAGGCAACTTAGTTCCCGTAGCTGTGAGCTTGATTACTGTGCCCCTTTACCTTCATCTGATTGGTGATGCGCGTTATGGTATAATCGCAATTGTCTGGATGTTTTTGGGTTATTTTGGTTTTTTTGATCTGGGGCTGTCACGGGCGACTGCTAACCGTATTGCCCAATTGCACGAAGCGCCAGCAATCGAACGGGAGCGGGTATTCTGGACAGCCCTAGGACTAAATGCGTCTTTTGGTGTCATTGGTGGACTGGTACTTTATTTTGTCGCTGGTTTCATGCTGGCACATTTCTTCACAATGCCGAGTGAGCTGCGAGGAGAGGTTCTTTCTACCATGCCTTGGCTGGCTGCAATGGTTCCATTGGCAACGATGTCAGGAGTGCTAACTGGTGCTATAGAAGCCCGCGAAAGATTTTTAAGTCTCAACATTATTCAAGTGGCGGGCACTATTTTGTTACAGACAGCTCCCCTAGTGGTTGCAAACATACATGGCCCTTCGCTGCGCTGGATTATCCCTGCCGCCATTCTGGCCAATGCCACGTCCGCCGTAGCGCTGATGATCCTTGCTGCCAAGGTATTACCCATTCACGGGGCGGTTGGATTTAGCCGGGCCCAGGTGAAACCGTTACTTGTCTATGGCGTCTGGGTTACGGTAACCAATTTGGTTGGCCCTATCCTGGCAACATTTGACCGCATCTTAGTTGGGTTCGTTTTAGGGGCATCCTCGTTAGCTTACTACACCGTAGGTTATAACCTTGCCAATCGTGCCACCGTCTTGCCTGGCGCACTCATGCGCAGCCTGTTTCCCCGTTTATCGATGCAGACCGATGAGTATGAAACAAAGCGACTTTCAGGTGAAGCCGCGCGGGTTATCATTACCCTAATGACACCGTTGATTGTTCTTGGAATTTGTCTGATGAAGCCTTTTCTCAGTCTCTGGATCAGTGATGGCTTTGCGGCGAAGTCTGCACCCGTGGGCGAGATGATTTTACTTGGTGTTTGGATCAATTCCTTGGCTTTCGTACCCTACACTCAGTTGCAGGCACGTGGTCGCCCACATCTCGTCGCGACATTTCATGCGATTGAGTTAGTTCCCTTTCTGCTAGTATTGTGGATTGGTCTCTCAACCATGGGTCTTATTGGCGCAGCCACGGCCTGGAGTCTTCGGGTGGTTGTGGATGCGGCATTGCTTTTTTGGGCTTCTGGATTGGGCTGGGGAAGTCTTAAATATCTCTGGCCTAGCATGGGACTCGTGTTGGGAGCATGGGCTGGTACACAGTGGTTGGGCGATGTCACTGCGCGTCTTGGCGTGGATATCTTCTTGATCGCCGCCGCCTCGATCTGGGCAATGCAGACCGAGCCCCGCTGGGCCATGCAGATTATTAACTCATCGAGAAAAATGAGCAGTATGTTCAAATTCGGAAGATAGAGAGAGGTGACACACTTGGATCAATCACAACGTAAGAGCGTTCCAGATATCCATATGGCTTGGCCTGAAGAAGGAATGGAGGCTGTTCCCGCGTGCCCCCTCTGCGCTGACGAGCATCGCGCACTGCTTCACGAGAATTTGCGGGATAAAATTTTCTTTGTCGCTCCGGGAAAATGGTCATTGTGGCGTTGTGGCGGATGCAGCTGCGCGTATCTGGATCCACGCCCGAATGAGGAGACCATTGGTGCTGCCTATGAAAACTACTACACACATCAGGAACCTGCAGATAAAAACTTTCTGAGCGGGGCCCGGAAAGGACTAGTTAGCCAGCTATGGCAGCGTTTGCGCAACAATTACCTGAACCACCGCTTTGGCCATGACATACGCCCTTCGCTATGGGGTGGAGCATACTTGGTACGCAATTCAAACGACTTGTCGGGGAAAGCCGCACACACGATTCGACATCTTCCGGCCCCACGAAAGAACTCTAATAGACTTCTGGATATCGGCTGCGGTAATGGTGATTTCTTATTTGTAGCAAGACGTCTTGGATACCGAGCTCAGGGTCTGGACATCGATCCGGAGGCAGCAGAAGCAGGCCGCTCCGCTGGTCTAGATATTCGTGTTGGGAAGGTTCCCGAAAGTGGTCTAACCAGAGAGAAATTTGATCAAATTACGCTCAGTCATGTGATTGAACATCTCCATAATCCGGTATCTGCATTGCGCGAGATTCATTCATTGTTAAAAACCGGTGGACGAATATGGATTTCATGCCCAAACATAGACTCAGAAGGACATCATCTCTTTGCTGACGCATGGCGCGGCCTAGAGCCGCCGCGGCACTTGGTATTATTCAACTTTGCCAGCCTTGCTGGAGCCTTAGCCAGAGTGGGCTTTAATCGCATCCAATTAATGCCACCACCGCCCGAAGCGAATTTTTATTGGGGGCAGAGTGTTGCTATCTCAAGGGGAATGGATCCTTATAGCTTTGTTCTCGATCCAAAGTCGCGCGAGTTTGCTAATGCACAGCGCGCCGACCGCCTAGCTGCACACAACCCTGAGCGGGGTGAGTCCATTACGGTAATTGCTTATAAGGAGGCGTAATCGATGCCTAGCTCTATAGCCTTGGCCACCTAAACCAGCGTGCGATTCATACATGGGTTGTTAGCACTACAACGTAGTCTACTTTTAGGATATTCGCAGTTTAGAGTGGATATGGAAACTAATTGAAGATGAGGAAGCGCAAGACTCATGAGAGATGGTGATACCTTGAATCAAAATATGCCGAATTTTTTTATCGTTGGTACGGTCAAAGGGGGAACGACGTCCCTATACGAATATCTAAAGCAGCATCCTCAGGTTTTCATGGCTAGTCCGAAGGAGCCGCACTTTTTCTCCAATCTGAAACCTTCACAAGAGTACCTTGGCAAACGTGTAGTATCCAATAGAGCGGACTATCTGTCGTTGTTTAAGGAGGCATCCCATTTCAACGCAGTGGGAGAGGCAAGTACGTCCTATTTATGGGAAAAAGAAACGCCGTATCGTATAAAAAAGTGTATTCCGAACGCAAAAATCATTATCATCCTTCGAGACCCGATTGACAGGGCGTTCTCACACTATTTGATGGATGTGCGCGATGGGCTTCAAGATCGCCCTTTTTATGATGCCTTGTTAGAGGATTACTCTGCGACTGAAAAAGGCTATTTTATTTCCCATTTATATGTAGAACTAGGAATGTATTATAAACAAGTTAAAAGATATATAGATGCATTTGGTCGTCAATCCTTGCTTATACTTTCATTTGATGATTTTAAACGTGATTCGGGAATGGTTTTCGGGAAGGTCGCGCGATTCTTAGAGATTGACATTAAGTCCATAGGTTCTATAGCTACCAATCGGGCGTATAACGCATTTGCCGCTCCGCGGAATAAAGTGGCTAAGTTAATTCTGAGAAATAAGGAAATTAGTATGTTTGGGAAAGCATTCATGCCGAGATCCGCACGAAATATCCTTATTGAAAGAATATTGTTAAGTCATAATAAACCTAACATGGACTTTCAGTCGATAAAATTCCTAAGAGAATTGTATAATGACGATATGGAGCAACTGAAAGACCTTATTGGATGGGTGCCCTACAGGTGGTAACCTTGCGTGGCTATCCTGAGCTTCAGGACGTATGAAGGAGTAAGTGCTGGTCGTCATCTAATTATGTGACCTGCTCCAGAGAGGCTTGGCGGTCAAAAACCTTGCTCTTGACCGGTGGTCTTTGACGTGAAACATCACTATCTATTCGTAAATATTTCATAGAATATATTTATTATAATTATCATGCAACAAACTTCTAGTTGATTATTGATATAATATGGGGAATTGCGGGTCGCCGCGTAATAGGTGTGTCAGTTCCGGAGGTGACTAGCGATCCAAAACTTCACTCTTGACTAACAATTTTTCGCGGGTAACATTACTGTGCACTCATAAATATACTATAGAATACATTTATTAAAATTACAATACGGCGAAACTTCGATTGATTACCGCTTAGATATCTTATATATTGTGCATTAGAGAATACTATTAAACTTAATTGGAGATGTGATTGAATTGAAAAAAGCAGCTTTCATTATCGGCATTGCGGGTCCAGACGGCTTGTACCTATCCGAGTTATTGTTGGATAAAGGGTATGCGGTACACGGGATGATTCGAAGAGACTCTGGATTAACCATCGAAAGTGTCGAGCACTTATATAAGGACGTAGACGGTGGCGAACGGAACTTGACGATTCATTATGGAGACTTAGGCGATTCCTCCAGTCTTCGGAGGATTCTTGAACTGGTGCAACCCGTCGAGATCTATCATCTGGCTGCAAATTCAGATGGATTGGATGCGTTTGTTCAACCGGAGTACACCGTGGACGAAGTGGTGCTTGGCACCATGAGACTGCTCGAAGAAGTTAATGACTATCAAAACAGGACGGAACTGTACGTTCGGTATTATCAAGCAGGGTCTTATGAGATCTTTGGTCTTGCAAAGGATGCGGTTCAAGATGTTTCGCCGTCCATTCATCCGCGCAGCCCCTATGCGGTTGTGAACGCTTATACGCACCGGCGGGCGGTCGATGCTCGGGAGTATTCTGGCCTGTTTGTCGCAACTGGCATTCTGTTTGATCATGTTTCACCGCGAAGCGGGGACTTGTGTGTCGCTCGTAAGATTACGCGCGCCGCAGCACGGATTAAACGTGGACTGCAGACCGAATTGGTTCTTGGGAATCTCAACGCTAGGAGCGAGTGGGGATTCACTCGTGACTATGTGGAAGCGATGTGGCTCATGCTTCAGCAAGAACAACCGGATGATTTTGTGATCGCTACGGGTGTGGCTCGCACGGTACGTGAGTTTGTAGAAGCGGCATTTGAGCGAGTGGGCCTTGACTGGGAGAAATACGTGAAAGTTGATCCTCGTTGTCTGCTGCCGTCTGAAGTGGATCTGCCTGTCGGAGATCCCACAAAGGCCATGAATGTGCTGGGATGGAGCGCGAGGACTACATTGGCGGAAGTGGTGGACATGATGGTCACTTCTGACCTGGAGCATGCTCGTCGTGAGGAGGAGTCGATGGCACACTGGATCTCATAACCAGTGTGTCGAGGCGGTGTACCCTGGGGATGTAGCTCGATCCAGTTTGGTATGAGTCGGCAGCAGGTTCGACGCTGGTGCGTGGAAGGGCGAATCAGTGTCGAACTAGCCCCAGGGTGGCTGGCGATGTTCAATGCTGCGAATACATCCATAATTGCGTGTAGACGTTCAATTCTCAGACATTATAATGGAATTAGTAAAGTATACATGCATGAGTTTCCGGGCGAAAAGGGGGAGACGCATTTATGGCAGTTGATCCGGAGACACTGCTCATGAAGGCAGTCGAAAAAAATGTTGAACTTTGGTCTTGTTCGAAATGGAACACCGAGTTGATCGACATTGCGCCACCAGTATTATGGTTTGGCAACTTGATGTCCGAAAAGCGCAAAATACTTACCATAGGGGCGAATCCATCCCGCAGGGAATTTTTCGAGTCCAGGGAGGGGAGGGTACCGCTCAAAAAGCCCAGACTCACACTATTGACGGATCGGCAGGATCTTCAGATTCTGGATCAGAATGAGTCTATACGGAAACGCATCATTGACGGATTCAATCACTACTTTGACGATCGGGGTAATGAGAATCCTTATACTCAATGGTTTGGGAAAAAGTCTGGTGGTAAGGTGGAGGGATTCGTAAACGGGATGGGCGCTTCGTTTTACGAAACCTCGGATTTAAAACTCAGTGCGGTCCACGCTGATCTGTTCCCTTTTGCAACGATGAAGAACTTTACTGTAATAAAAAAGCAGGTAGTAACTGATTTGTTCAGCGAAGGATGGGCTCCTAATCTCTTGGGAGATATCATTGATTTGGTAAACCCAATAGCGGTGATTGTACAGGGGAAGGGGAATGTAGAACAATTCAAGGATTTTTTTGGTGCTCAAAGAAACGATATCTCTAATGGCGAGTTCAGCTATCACGATGGAAATGACAAAAGATACGATGTTCCTTGGTCCGTGGGAACGTCTTACGGGAGGATACCGACAGCGTGTATCGAACTGAATTTGGGAAACCCCAAGGGATGTTCAAAAGGGGAACTAAATCAATTTGGGGAATGTATTTTGGAGAAGCTACTACACAATGGCTCTAATACATAATCACAGCTCAGAACTTCAGCAATTTACCGCCGTATGTCCTCTTGAAAGGCTTGGCCAAGTGCTCGTTGTAATAGTCAATAAAGAGTGATGTGATTGATGACTTGCATGTCCAAAGTGTTTTAGCGGATCAGGAGCAGCAGCGGGGCACGGCCGGGTAATCGGCTTTTTTTCTGTCAAGTGGTTGACGTTCGGTCGCTCGAAGGCATGGCGGATTGACTTTACAGCAACCCCGCCAATGACGGTGACATTGTTACCGTCAAATCAACTGCTTGGAATCGTGTGGATACGGCTCAGACATGAGCCGAAAAACCGTTGTGACTACCTGGCGGAATTGCTTTGGTGGCAGGGTGTCCAGAAAGTAACGTGAAAAATCGCGTGCCGCATTACACATAGGGAGTTTCCTTCATGCGCTCCGCGATCCAGGATGCGGTTTCTTTTTCGTCCATAAATCCTTCCGCCGTCGCCTGTCGGGCCTGCTCTCCCCACCAAGCGTCCTCGAACTTTTGAAACCGCACATAGTCCTCGTAGGACACGATCACTGCCACGGGTCGTCCACTTTTCTCCACCAGCACTGGCTCTACTTTGAGTCCCTCAACCACCTCGGAATGCAGCAGTCAAGAAAAAACCCTATGCCAGGGTATTTAACAGATGCGTGGATTTAGGTAATCAGAAATGGATAACAGTTAGATGGGGTGACTTCATGACAGATCAGTTGGAAAATCTGCCGGAAGACTTGGAATCAGAACTTGTGGAAGACAGCACAACGGAAAAATCGTCCTTGTGCCGAAAGTTGGGTTAGAGATGCACAACGCCTATTTGCTAGAGAACTCTGGACTTGCGAAGATGGCGAATAGTTGGGTTTTGCCCTTTCTTGTGGTCGACTGCTCGACGAGCGCCAGTGATTCGCGATTCACACCGCTGAGGTTGCTTAACGACTGAATTGGCGCGGAACCCTTCACTCGGTAGGCAAAAACGCCCTGTGGCGCAACCCACTGAATCACGGTGCCCGGCCGCAGGCTTCCGGCTTTGCGCAGCGTGGGATTCTCCGTCACGAGAATGGCGTCGCTGAGAT
>JAJZEE010000117.1 GCA_021805735.1 Bacillota bacterium | reverse complement strand
ATCTGGATGATAGCAGAGTATGGGTACGCACTCGCGACTGTGATCTGTGGATGGCGTCGTCGGATCGCAACCGTGATCAGCCGTGATCAGCAACAGGTCTCCGTCCTGCAGGGAGGCGATGACTTCGGGCAGCCGTCGGTCAAACGCCTCGATCGCGCGCCCAAACCCGACAGGATCGTTCCTGTGGCCATACAACATGTCAAAATCCACCAGGTTCGTAAAAATCAACGCAGGACCGAAGGCGCGTTGCATCGCACGCACTGTTTCGGTGACTCCTTCTTCATTGTTTGCCGTATGGATACCCTGGCTAATCCCCCGACCACCGTATATATCGTGTATTTTCCCGATTCCTGTGACCTGAATCCCCCGTTCTGTCAGTGTCGTGAGCAGAGTTGGACCAAAGTCGCGTGAATAATCCCGCCTGTTCGCGGTCCGCGTAAAGTGTCCCTGTGTTCCCGCGAAGGGCCTGGCTATCACCCGACCTACCGCGTGTGGTCCCGTCAGAATTGCCCTCGCCGTTTCACACATGGCGTACAGCTCAGAGACGGCAATGACCTCTTCGTGCGCGGCAATCTGAAACACGCTGTCGGCCGAGGTGTAGACAATAGGCCAACCAGTCTCCCTATGCCGCTCTCCAAGTTCTTCGATGATTTCCGTGCCGCTGGCGGGACGGTTGCCGATTGTTTTCCTGCCGATGGCGCGTTCAAACGGTTCCATGACCTCGCGCGGAAACCCATGGGGATACGTGGGCAACGGTTCTCGTAGGGTCACACCGACAAACTCCATATGGCCATTGGTCGTATCCTTGCCGGCTGACTGTGGAACCATGAGTCCGTAACCACCCTGAACCGCGTCCGGTGGCACGCCTTCGATCGGACATATGCGTCCCACACCGAGGCTTGCCAGGTGTGGAATGTGCAGTCCTCCCATGGCCCTCGCCACGTTCGACAACGTATTGGCTCCGTCATCGCCATACTCGGCAGCGTCCGGCGCTGGTCCGATGCCGACAGAATCCAGCACAATCACGATGACGCGCTTATTCATGTCCGAATCACCTCAACAATGCGCTCTACGCGCGCGGATGGCTGTCTCTATATACGTCTTGCAGCCGTTTGCGGCTGACGTGGGTGTAGATTTGCGTGGTCGAGATGTCGGCGTGCCCGAGCATCTCCTGCACCGATCGCAAATCTGCCCCGTTGTCCAGCAAATGCGTTGCAAAAGAGTGGCGCAGCGTATGAGGTGTAAGATGCTGCGTAATGCCCGCGGCGCGCGCGTGCTTCTTGATCACTTTCCAAAACCCCTGACGGCTCATGCGTTCGCCAAGGTGATTCACAAACAGCGCCTCTTCGATCGGACTGCGAATCATCTGGCGGCGAGCGCGTTGCAAATAGTCCGTCATGGCCCGACGGGCCATCTCGCCAAAGGGAATGATCCGTTCCTTTGACCCTTTGCCAAACGCCCGTATAAACGATGCGGCAAAATTGATGTCCGATTCATTGAGCGATATCAGTTCAGAAACCCGAAGGCCGGTCGCGTACAACAATTCCAGCATGGCCCGATCACGCAAGCCAATGGGGGTTGCGCTGTCCGGGGCGAGGAGCAGACGTTCGACATCCTCTCCCGAAAGAAAGTGCGGCAGACGCCGCTCCGTTTTGGGAACTTCGACGTCTCGTGATGGATCAAACGAAATTTTTCGTTCCTGCGCCAGAAAGCCATAAAACGTCCGGATGCTGGCCATGTGGCGCGCGACAGTTGAAGCAGCGCGCCCGTTTTTTTTCAGGTGCTGCACAAAAAGCACTATGGAAGAGCGATCTGTATCTGCCACATGGCGGACGCCCCGCGTCTCCAGAAAATCCAGATAGGCGATCAGATCCCGTCTGTAGGACTCAAGAGTATTTGCAGACAGGCCACGCTCTACGGCACTATAGTACATAAAGTCTTCGAGCAGAGAATCCATCACTGGCGGCTCCTTTGTGCCTGTCCACAAACACCCGATCTTTTTGCTTGTCCGACGACCGTTACGGTCCGCCGACGATGATGACAGCTATGGCGCGCCACCACTGCGAAACCCCCGGGGCACCGACGACGTCTGTCAACAGCATTGCAGTCCAACGAGAGAACAGCAGTGACAACGCATAGCCGAAAACGATGATCACAACCGATGGATACAGACGGCGCACGACAGACACCCCCTAAACCCTATGGGGATACCCTATGTGAATCACACAGGAGTCATGCCTGAGACGTCAAGATATCCCGCCGCCTGAACTCACTCACCAACTGCATCTTCCAGAGGCGTGTAGTCAATCCCCAGTCCTTTCGCCACAGCTTCGTAAGTGACCTTGCCGCCTACTACATTAATGCCCTTGGCAAGCGCGAGGTTAGTTCGAATCGCTGCGCGATACCCTTTATTGGCCAACTGCAATGCGTAGCCAAGAGTTACGTTTGTCAGCGCGAGCGTTGACGTGCGGGCCACAGCCCCTGGCATGTTCGCCACCGCGTAGTGAATGACCCCATGCTTCTCGTAAGTAGGGTGACTGTGAGTAGTCACGCGGTCGATGGTTTCAATCGAACCGCCTTGGTCGATCGCCACGTCCACAATGACCGAACCCCGCGACATTTGTTGGACCATCGCTTCGGTAACGAGTTTTGGCGCCCTGGAGCCGGGAATGAGCACGGCTCCTATAAGCAGGTCCGCTGAACGCACGGCCATTTCAATGTTGTATTCGTTTGACATCAGCGTGCGGATCCGTCCGTTGAACATGTCATCCAACTGGCGAAGGCGCTCGGCGTTGACGTCGATAATCGTCACGTCCGCCCCCGTGCCCAGGGCCATTTTTGCGGCGTTGGCGCCAACGATCCCGCCCCCCACAATCACCACGTGGCCGGGCAGAACACCGGGCACTCCACCGAGCAGGATTCCCTTTCCGCCATACGGTTTCTCCAGAAACTCGGCGCCGATCTGCACCGACATTCGTCCAGCCACTTCACTCATTGGGGTCAGAAGCGGGAGAGACCGGTCGGGCAACTGAATCGTCTCATACGCGATGGCCACGACTTTACCTTTCATGAGCGCGGTTGTCAGTTCATACTCAGGGGCCAGATGAAGATATGTAAACAAAATGAGATTCTCCCGAAAAAATCCGTACTCCGTCGGCAGTGGTTCCTTCACTTTCATGACCATATCGGCGTTTGCCCAAACGTGTGCAGCTTCGGCGATAATCTCGGCGCCGGCCGCCCGGTAGTCGTCATCGGTAAAGCCGCTGCCCTGGCCCGCTCCAGTTTCCAGCAACACCTGATGACCGCTGCTAGCCAGCGCGCGTGCGCCTGCTGGTGTCATGGCCACCCGGTTTTCATTGTCCTTAATTTCTTTTGGAACGCCGACAATCATGAATAATCCTCCTCGTTATGGTTGACGCTTTGTTGCCATTTCCTTCATAATTGCGAGTACAGTCTCCATGTTATCTGGTTGGACAGGATCTTCCAACGCCAACTTATTCACAGTCATGTGCCCGCATAATTGACAACGGTGCTCAATCATATACCCTTTTTTACTATGCGAAAATACACTGACGGGAATCATCAGTCCACCGCATCCGGCGGCCCTGTCCCCGGGAAAGTCGTCGACATGCATACTGTGCAGACAGTGCGGGCAGTGATTCCGGCATCCCGTACGCAAAGGCTGAACATCCGATTGACAAAACCGGCATATGAAAGCCTCGTTGATGACAGTAAAACGCCTGCGATCCATAACGCCCCCCAAACATGCGTTTCATCCGTGCAAATGTACCGCCAGCAGCCCGAGAACCCGCGGCATCACCAGCGTTTCGACCACACCGCCAAAAAGAGTCGCCACAGCGGCTGCCGTCAGAAACGAATGGTACAGGATCCACACGCGTTTCCGTGGCAAGCCCGTCGTTGAGCGATACAGCCTGTGCGTCATCATCGTCGCAGCCGTTGCGGCGATGATGAATCCGCATGCAAAAAGTATATTCGAAGGAAGGAGAGCAAGCAAATCAATTCCGATGCCCCGCCAACCATCGGCAGTTACGACGAGTGATAGCGCCAGCCCACAACTCACGGCGCGCAGGAAGAGCAGGAGAGACAGGAGTGGAAAACCGCTTGGGGATTGTCCCAATAACCAGATCAGGACGATGATTCCGACCTGCAGGGCCGCATTGGAAAAAACGCTGCTCGCGGTTCCTGAGGACCACGCGTTTTTTGCGAGGGCTGCGTGCACAGTCTGAGTCAGATCAGTTTGCATCCAGTGGGGGGTGGAGAACAGCAGGACCAGTCCGACCAAGATTCCAGCGATATAGAAGACAGTGAAAAAGAGACCTGTCCGCAGGGTTCGTCGATACACTTCATTCACGTTCACACGCGGCTTGAATGTCCGTGTCGACATCCCCTTCCCCCCTCGCCACATGCTATGTTGCGCTGGGGCGGCTTAGGACAGGCGACGAGCCAACAACTTTACCGTAGCGTCCGGCTCCTCCTGCAATGAGTGTCATATTACCGACGCGCGCCAGTTGGATCTGCATCGCCAGTTTTTCTCCCACTACATGGATCAGGTCGTCAACAGACACGTCATTTAAGATGTTCATCTCTGTCTTGAAGGCGGCAAGCAGACTTCTGCGCTTCGCAGGCCCGAGTCCAGGCACAAACTCCAGGGGAACCTGATGCCTGTAGGGAGGCCTGTGCAGAGGCGACTGTGGAGTGTCAAGGTCCGCCACATCCTGGAGCCGATTCCAAACCCCTATCGCCAACCGCTTCGAGCCGCACTCGGAACAGCAATGAGCGCCCTCCTTCCACAGGTGTCCACAGTTTTGGCACGCACTCAGGTGGTATTTGCCAAGGGCCGGCCACAAGCCCACGTTCGCCTCGATGCGGTCGTCGCCTTCCCGGAGCAGCGCCCGCCTGTAGGCCTGAAACGACGCTTCCTGTAACCGGACGATGTGATACTCGCGGGCAATTTTTGGCAATGAATGCGCGTCACTGTTTGTGACAAACGTCTTCGCCGCCAATTCCGAGATTCGGTCAGCCATTTCCGAGTCTGCCGACAACCCCAGTTCGACGGCCGTGACCAGGGAAGGCGGCAGCATGTCAGCCATATGCGTGACACAATTGCCATAGAGGCCCTTGTGTGGAGTAAACGCATGATTGACGATGACCATGCCGCCTAACCCTTGCACCTCGGCGGCCAGGGCAGTGGCTGTGGTGTGGAGCGCTCGTTGCGAGGACAGATTGGGATTTGTCTGCCGAGCGCCCAGCCATAAAGCAAATGCGCCCAGTGTCTCAAGATCAGGGAAAAATACGCCGAAGTGGGCCGCCCCGCCGTACGGACCGCCGACTTCCACCTCGGCGCCCAGCAACAGAGTCACTCTTCCCTCCCAGGAGAGTCCTCCTCCAGGAACAGCGTGGAGAACGCCCGTGTCCACCAGTTTGCGCAAATCGCGCATAACAGGCGGCGCGACAGCGTCAATCAGGCCAATCATGTCGATGCCCTTCGCCTGCGCCGCGTGCTCGATGATGCCCATGACAGTCAGCGCCGGCGCTGCAGAGATCTTGATGGGTTCGCCCAGCGCGGCCCGCCCGATGTGCACGTGACCGTCTACAAAGAAACGTTTGCCGCCGGAGGCTGTCATGTTCGCTGCAACCACCAGAGGAGTCCTACCAGCGTTTTGGCGTCGGTAAACGCTCCCTCGCCAATCATGCGCGCGGCGGTGGACCGATCAACAGTCAGGCAGTCGAGAAACTCATCGTCATCGGGTCGCGGTGTACCCGCTTTCAAGTCTGTCGCCAGGTACAGGCGCATCCGTTCATCGGAAAAGCCCGGTGTAGAATAAAAGGACGTCACAAACTCCATTTGACCTGCGACGAACCCCGTCTCTTCCGCGAACTCCCGATGCGCCGCCCGCAACGGATCCTCTCCCTGTTCCAGCTTGCCAGCCGGCAGTTCCAGGGTGATTTCGTTGATCGGATAGCGAAACTGGCGCACCAGCACCACTGATTCGGGAGCAGTCAACGCCAAAACGGCGACGGCCCCCGGATGCTCGACCACTTCTCGGGTCGCAGTTCGGCCATTTGGCAACTCAATTCGATCCACCCGTACGGAAATGATTTTCCCCGCGTACACGCAGTGTCCATCGATCCTACGCTCTCGCAAAGTGCGGCACCGTCTTTCGTGAGTTGCATAACCTCCCATGATCGCCACATAGACATCAGGCTGAGGGAGGAACAGCCATGCATGTATTCTATCATAAAAATAAATTCGCTCTGTCGGGAAAGGCTAACGATGTGCTGCGCTTTGTGCGGTCCATGGAGTGCGAATCCGGTATGACTCTGCGCGAGGCTTTGGCAGACAGAACGGTCAGTCGCAAGATCCATTCCTTTGTGATCCGTGACGTAAAAACAACCGAGTCACAAAACCGCCCTGAACACATTTGAGTCGGTCCGATGACTACTCAAGTATGTCAGCGGATCCCCCAGGGTTTGACGGCACTCCTGTTTACGGGATACCATGGACAAGGGAGTCCTGGGAGGGAGAACCGTGCGTATACGAAAAGACTACAAGCGAATCAGAGTATACCGGGTTTTTCGTATCGTAGCGATGAGCCTCGGATTCTTCTGGCAAATCTGGCGGCATCACAAAAAGGAACAGCGGCGAGGCCGCGCTTTGCCTGACGCCGCGTGGAACAGTTTATGGCGCAGTCAAGCCCGGACATTGCGGCAAACCGCCCTTGACCTGGAGGGTATGCTGATCAAACTGGGGCAGTTTCTGAGCGCTCGGGCGGATTTGATGCCAAAGCCATTTATCGAGGAACTCGAACAGTTGCAGGATCGGATCAGCCCTGTGCCTTTTCCAGAGATCAAAAAACAGCTCATCGCCTCCTACGGGAGCAATCTGAGCAGTTATTTCGCGTCCATTGACGAGACGCCGCTTGCCGCTGCATCGCTGGGACAGGTTCACCGGGCCGTCTTGCCGACCGGGGAGCAAGTCGCCGTTAAAATTCAGCGGCCCGGCATCGAGAAAATGATCTATGCCGATCTTACAGCGACCAAGCTGGTCGTGTGGATTGCGGGGCGGTTCAGAGCGGTTCGCGCCCGCGTTGATCTCATGGCGATTTATGAGGAAGTGGCGCGCACTACGCTCGAAGAACTCGACTACTATACGGAGGCCTCTCACCTCACTGAATTTCGACGCAATTTTGAGGGCAGACCCCGAATCAAAATTCCCGCCGTATACACCGAACTGACGAGACCGCGCGTTCTTGTCATGGAATACGTAGAAGGAGTCAAGATCTCCGATGTCTCCTTCATGAGCGCCCATGGTCTGCAACCGGCCGATGTGGCAAAGAGGTACGTGCAATCGTTTTTGTATCAGGTCATGGTGGACGGATTTTTCCACGCCGACCCACACCCCGGCAACGTCCTCCTTCAGACTAATGGCGATCTGGTCATTCTTGATTTTGGGATGATGGGTCGAATCGACCAGCGCAATCGCGAGGGATTGCGGGACTTCCTGCGAGCCATCGTAGAAGAAGACGCCCGCAAGATGCTGGTCTCGCTGCGCGCGATGGATGTGCTTGTTTTTCCGGACGCCGACGCCGAGACCCTGTTTCAGTCGCTTTCCGGACTGATGAGTCCGTATTTTACCAACCACTTGCTGGACAACATCAATGACGAGGTCATTCAGCAGATTCTTCGGACGTTGCAAGCTTTTGTTTACGAGCAGCCGGTTCAGTTACCCTATCATCTTACATTTTTGGGACGGGCCGCAGGCCTGATCGCAGGCGTTGCCACGGAACTGGATTCACGGACACCGTTTTTGCGCATTATGCAACCGTTTCTTGTCTCGGCAGGCCGGGAACAGGCGCGTGAAAGCGCAGCGGGCAGCGCACGAACTGGCGCCGCCCATTCAGAGTTTGACCTGCTGCACGACCTCGGACAGCTCACTGATCTGCTGTCTGTCGACCGCATCGTGGCGATCATTCGGTTATTGTGGCGCCTGGCGAGTCCATTTCGGCAGTTGCCCCACTCGCTTCTCGGAGTAGCCGAACGACTGGCGAGTGGTCATTTTCGCGTAGAACACGTGCGCGACACGATACACGCGCACACCTTCCATCGTCTGATCAATCGCGTCGCATGGCTCTGCGGCGCTGGATTTTTTTCGGTGCAAGGCTGGTTTGCGCTCGCCGCCGGCCGCACTCTGCTGGCCGGCATCGGCGCTGTGGCGTCACTTGCCTTTCTGGCGGCGGCCGTCAAAAACACCAAAGACACCGACGATGTCTTTAAACGTGAACGTCAATCTCGCCGGTGACGCGTACAATTTGAAGCATCAACTCGGCGGCCAAGCACAAATCGTCAAGGGAGATCCACTCTTCAAGCGTATGAATCTGCTGGTAACCAATGGCCAGGTTTAGCACTGGAATCCCTTTTCCCGATATCACGTTCGCGTCGCTGCCGCCGCCTGTCGGACCAAACACAGGCGTAATGCCTAGTTCCGACATGGCCTGTTTAACCACTCGTCGCAAGGGCGAGTCTTCGGGCAAGGAGAACGCCGGATAACTGTCCTGCCACTCGACCTCGGCGGCGACGCCATGGCGAGCAGCCGTATGCTGCAATACCTGCGTCATGTGGTCACGCTGAGAGCTGAGTCCTTCGGCGTCCAGGCTGCGCGCCTCCGCGTGGATCTCCACGAGATCACAAACGATATTGGTTGCGAACCCGCCTTTGATTTGACCGATATTGGCGGTGGTGCGTTCGTTGATCCGACCCACTTTCATTTCACTAATCGCTTGCGCCGCTACCACAATAGCGCTGACGCCCTTTTCCGGCGCCATGCCCGCGTGCGCGGCGCGCCCCTGAACCCTGGCCTCCATTTTGGCCTGCGCCGGCCCTTCTGTTACGACGAAACCGAGCGGTCCGCCCGAATCAAATACAAATCCGTATGAGGCCTGGAGTTGTCTACGATCAAGCGCCTTGACGCCCTGCAATCCGACTTCCTCACAGACCGTGAACACAATCTCCAGGGGCGGATGATCTTCACCAGTAGCGGACAGCACCCGTAACATATGTAGCAAGCCCGCTACTCCGGCCTTGTCATCCGCCCCTAGAACAGTCTTGCCATCACTGGTGATGCGATCAGAATGGCGGATTGGCTGCACTCCGTGACCTGGAGCCACGGTATCCATGTGGGCCATCATGAGCACGGTCGACTTGGCCGGATTGCCAGGCACGCGGATGATTAGATTGCCGGCATTTCCGCCAACGACCTCACCGGCGTCATCTTCCTCCGCGAGATAGCCCAGTTCCTCGGCGACACCCCGAATATAGGCGGCCATATTGGCCTCGTCGCGAGAATGACTGCCAATGGATACGAGTGTCATAAAATCTGCGATTAGCGTCTCTCGATCAATTCCTGTCGCAGCATCCATACCGATCCGCCTCCACTCTACACTTGTTCCGCCGCCGACAGGGCGGCTCAGAGTCCTTGGACCCCGCCGTTCCTACAGGGGCATGTTACCGTGCTTTTTCGCCGGACGCAGTTCTTCTTTGTTGCGCAGCATGGTCAACGCGTCCAGCAGTTTGGAACGCGTTTCGCGCGGATCGATGACGTCATCCACCATACCCGCCGCGGCGGCGATGTATGGGTTCGCGAATCGCTGCTTGTACTCTGCGATTTTTTGCGCGCGCATCGCCTCAGGGTCAGCGCTTTGCGCAATCTCTTTCGTAAAAATGATGTTGGCCGCGCCTTCCGATCCCATTACGGCAACCTCTGCGGTTGGCCAGGCCAGCACAAGATCGGCCCCGATCGCTTTGGAGTTTAAGGCGACATACGCTCCACCATACGCTTTGCGTGTGATAACGGTGATTTTTGGAACCGTGGCTTCACTGTACGCGTACAAAATCTTGGCGCCGTGGCGAATGATGCCGTGATGTTCCTGAGAAACGCCTGGAATGAACCCAGTCACGTCTTCGAATGTGATCAATGGAATATTGAATGAATCGCAGAAACGGATAAAGCGGGCAATCTTGTCCGAGGAATCGATATCGAGTCCACCTGCTCGAAACTTCGGCTGATTGGCGACAATGCCTACAGAATGACCCTGCATGCGCGCGAAACCGACAACGGCGTTTCTCGCAAAGACAGGAGCCACTTCACAAAAGTCCCCATGGTCAACCACTCGCCGAATCACTTCCAGCACATCGTACACTCGGGTGCTGTCGACAGGTACGACGGACAGCAGTTCTTCGTTTCTGGAGGCGTCTTCATCCGCATTCTCTACCGGAGGCAGCTCCTTGTGGTTGCTCGGCAGAAACGACAGCAGTCTGCGGACCAGGGCAAGCACTTCTTCTTCTGAGGCGCCCGTGAAATGAGCCACCCCACTCTGCACAGCATGCACCCTGGCGCCACCCAAATCTTCAGAAGAAATGATTTCCCCAGTCACAGTGCCGATGACTTTAGGACCAGTGATAAACATCTGACTCGTCTGTTCCACCATAAAGATGAAGTCGGTGATGGCCGGCGAGTACACGGCGCCCCCTGCGCAGGGACCCATGATCACAGAGATTTGCGGCACGACTCCGCTATAGATCGAGTTCCGATGAAATACATGACCGTAACCATCCAGCGACACGACGCCCTCCTGAATTCGCGCCCCTCCAGAATCGTTCAACCCGATAATCGGAGCCCCGTTTCTGGCGGCCAGATCCATCAGACGGGCAATTTTCTGCCCGTGCATTTCGCCCAACGCACCGCCAAATACCGTGAAATCCTGGGCAAAGACGTACACCACGCGTCCATCAATTTTACCCCAGCCGGTGACGACGCCCTCAGCAGGCGCTTCGATCTGGTCCATCCCAAAATTGGAGCCGCGATGTTCCACAAACGCTCCGATTTCACGAAACGTTCCCTGATCAAGCAGCAGATCAATCCGCTCGCGGGCGGTATACTTCCCTTTTTCGTGTTGTGCCAGAATCCGCCTGTCACCGCCGCCGCGTTCTATTTTCGCGCGCCTGTCCTGCAGTTCCATCAGCTTCTCGTCCACCGCCACTCCCCCTTTGCAACGACGCTGCGTCTCAATCCTTTACGATCTGACAATACTCGGTAAGAACGCCATACGCGCTCGCCGGATGTACAAACGCGATCAGCTTGTGTTGACCACCCCGACGCGGCGCGTCGTCGATCAACTGAAGTCCCAAAGAACGCGCTCTTTCCAGCCACTGACTCACATTGTCCACACGGTAGGCCACATGATGCACTCCCGGACCGCGTTTGGCGATAAACCTGGCGATAGGCCCCTGGTCAGACGTTGATTCGAGGAGTTCGATATGCGTATCGCCGATTTGCAAAAACACCGCGCGGACCTGCTGATCGGGTATCACCTCTTCGTGAACAACCTGCAGCCCGAGGTGATCTCTATAAAAGCGAACGGTCTCCTCCAGACTCACAACCGCCAACCCGATGTGATCAATCACCTGCGGCGCACGCGCCAAATCGGTCATGGCCTGATCAGTCGCCCCCGCGTCCTTGC
>JAJZEE010000116.1 GCA_021805735.1 Bacillota bacterium | reverse complement strand
GAGGCGCTGAGGACTATCGCGGCATGGCAGCCAAACATCATCGTCACCGCCGCCTATGGTCAGATTCTGCCGTCCGCGCTGCTTGAGATGGCAGAGCTTGGCGCTTTCAATGTGCACGCCTCTTTACTGCCAAAATACCGCGGCGCGGCCCCTATTCAATGGGCATTGATAAACGGGGAAGAGAGAACCGGAATTACCATCATGACGATGGTTAAAGAACTGGACGCAGGTCCGGTTTGGGCGACCGCCGAGACCGCCATCGATCCAGCGGACACATATGGAACATTGCATGATCGTTTGGCCGTTTTGGGAGCTGAGTTGCTGCGCGACTCACTGCCCCTGATCATCAGTGGTCAGTTGGTCGCGCAGCCGCAGGATGACAGCGCGGCGACCTATGCCCCGCCCATCAGGCGCGACGATGAACAGATTGACTTCAGGCAAACCGCTCATCGAGTGTGCAACTTCGTTCGGGCGCTCAGTCCACGACCGGGCGCTTTCACTCGAGTGGGCGATGCAACATTGAAAATCTGGTGCGCGCATCCTGATGAAACCTGGTCTGGAAGCGCTCGTCCGGGGCAGTTTGTCGGACAACGTTCCGATGGACCTGTCATTGCCTGCGGCGACGGCGCGATCGTTGCTACGCGCCTGCAGATGGCTGGCAGGACGGCGCAGAACGGCGCGGAGTTTTTGCGTGGGGTAAGGGATATCGAAACACTGTGCTGTGTGCATGATGAGTAAAATCGCGCCCGCCAGGATGTGCGCCTATGATGTACTGCGCCAGGTTGACACCGCGAATGCATACGCGCATATCGCCTTGCGCGCGGCTATTGAACGATGGAGACTGCCAGCGGTTGATGTCGGGCTGGCGAGTGAATTGGTAGCGGGTGTTCTGACGGCGCAGAGACTCCTCGACGACAGCATCGCGCGGCACTCCAGGATAGCGTTTGCAAAACTGGATCCGCGAGTAGTCGTCATTTTACGCATGAGCATCTACCAAATTGCTTTCTTGTCGCGCGTACCCCACTATGCAGTCGTGGCCGATGCCGTAGAGATGGTCAAACAGGTGGCGCCGCGTGCAGCCGGATTCGTCAATGCCGTGTTGCGTTCTCTATTGCGCCAGAAAGACTGGCGGGCGTTGTGGAGTGAATTGCCAACCCCGCTGCCGAACCGCTCGGAAATCGGATTGCATCTATCGTATCCCGATTTTCTGGTCGATCATTTTTGCAACTCTTGCGGCGACATTTTTGGCAGTGAGGTCATGCTTGCGCAAAACAGACGAAAGGGCCGCACGCTGCGGATCAACAGTGCGCGATGCACTCGTGATGAAGTGATTGCTCTACTGGCTGAAGAGGGCGTGCAAGCTGAGGAATCGCCGATCTCTCCTTTCGGCGTACGGTTGCCGGCGGGCGTCAACCCGTCTATTTTGCGGGCATACACGACGGGCATGTGCTCAATCCAGGGTGAAAGCTCGATGCTGATAGCCCCCCTGCTCGGATCTCTGGATGGGAAATGTGTGTTGGACGCATGCGCCGCGCCCGGAGGAAAAGCGCTGCACATGGCAGAACTCGCGGCAGACAATACATCCATAACTGCTGTGGACATCCACGCCCATCGTGTGGCGACGATCCGCCGCCAGGCCGAGCGGCTGCGACTGCAATCCGTACACACCGTTGTCGCGGATGCGCGCACCGTAACAGGGGAATACGATGCCGTGCTTCTCGATGCGCCATGTTCAGGGTTGGGAACAATTGGTCGCCATCCCGATATCAAATGGCGCGCGACCCCAGGGGAGATTGAGTCGCTTGCGGCGCTGCAAAAGGAATTGCTCAATGCGATGGCCGAGCGCGTGCGTCCAGGAGGCACTTTGCTCTATACTACCTGTACGCTGTCTCCTCTAGAGAACGCTGTGCAGATTGAGCGGTTTTTGGAACGCAGGTCCGACTTCTCGCCAGTTCCGGTTGTCCTTCCCGTTCCCCTTGACATACAGACGAGACCGCCAGACCCTGTCGGACAACGCCATATCTGGCCGCAGGATTTTGATTCTGATGGATTTTTTGTCGCCAAGCTGCAACGTCACGGTTGAATGGGCAGCGCAAACGTCTTGCCAGAATTGCGGGAGGAGGAGCAGGTTCATGAGTGTCTCCCTTTATGATATGACACTTCCTGAGTTGGAATTATGGTTGGTGAGTCAGGGAGAAGCCAAATACCGGGCGAAGCAGGTGTTTCACTGGCTGTACAAGCGACGGGCGGCAGATGTCGACGACATGACCGATCTGCCGCAGGTCCTGCGTGATCGCTTGCGCGCGACTGCGACCATGATGACGCTCCGGGAGGTTGCGCGGCAAGTATCAACGGAAGATGGAACAGTCAAGTTTCTGTTTGCCCTGTACGACGGATCGACCATTGAAACAGTTATCATGCGCCACGATTACGGCATCAGCGTGTGCGTGTCGAGCCAGGTCGGCTGTAAGATGGGATGCAAGTTTTGCGCGTCCACGCTCGGCGGTCTGATTCGTCATTTGAGCGCTGGCGAGATCATGCAGCAACTGCTTGCCTGCCAACGTCTGCTTGATCAGCGGGGGGAACGGGTCTCAAGCGTGGTCTTGATGGGTTCCGGCGAGCCACTCGAGAACTACGAAGCAGTGATAAGGTTTATCGACACGGTCACGGATCCCGATGGATTGCAAATCGGGCAACGGCACATCACCGTGTCGACCGTGGGCCTTGTTCCGGCGATCTATCGTTTGGCGGACGAACGACGCGGCATTACTCTCGCTGTGTCACTGCACGCGGCGGATGACGAAACGCGATCCAAAATGATGCCTGTAAATAAGGCGTATGATATTGCTAGTTTATTAAAGGCATGTCACTATTACTATGATCGGACCGGCAGACGCCTGTCATTTGAATATGCGCTTATTCGCGGTCACAATGACAGTTTACAAGACGCGCGCAAACTGGCAGACTTATTGGAGTCGCTGCCGTGCCATGTCAATCTGATTCCGGTAAACTACGTTCCAGAACGCAACTTGAGCCGAACGCCCCGTGAGCAGATTAAAGCTTTTGTGACAGAACTGCAACGACTGGGCGTCAATGCCACGGTCAGACGGGAAATGGGCGCTGATATCGCGGCTGCCTGCGGGCAATTGCGGGCAGAGCACGCTCGGGAACAGGTGTAGGGAGTGAGAGAAATGCAGTTGGCGGCAGCGTCCCATGTGGGCCTCGTGCGCAAAATTAATCAGGACGGATATCTGGTCAGACAGGAGTCAAGCGGCGTCTATGTCGTATGCGTCGCGGATGGCATGGGTGGGCATGTTGCAGGCGAAGTGGCCAGTGCGCTCGCGCTCAGCACTCTATGGGAGGCGCTTGGCGACCAGGCTTCGGAAACGGACCAGAGTGCACGTCTGCAAGCGGCCATTCAAGCCGCCAATGAAAAAATTCATCAGCAGGCGAACGGTTCGGAAGTGTACACAGGCATGGGTACGACCATCGTGGCTGCGGTGGCCGATTCCACATACATATGGGTTGCGCATGTCGGCGACAGCCGCGCCTACCTGTGGCGCAACAGTGGGGATCTGACGCAATTGACGGAAGACCATTCGCTGGTCAATGAATTGGTGCGAAGGGGGCAGATTCGTCCGGAGGAGGCGTTGACGCACCCACAAAGGCATATGTTAACGCGGGCTCTTGGAACGCTGCCTGACGTAGTGATCGAAAGCAGGCAAGTTTCCTGGAACAGAGGGGATATTCTGCTCATCTGTTCGGATGGGCTCACAACGCACGTGTCGGATGACCAGGTACAGGAGTTTCTGGCGGGGGATAGCGCCCTGCAAGCCAAGCTCGATGTCCTGGTGCAGACTGCCCTGGAAAAAGGCGGCCACGACAATGTGACTGTGGCGGCATTGTTCAATGATGACGGCGCACAACGGGGGAATGCATCATGATCGGACAGATTCTGGGCGGCCGCTATCAGATCCTGGAGAAAATTGGCGGAGGCGGTATGGCAGTCGTCTATAGGGGTCTGGACGTGCTCTTGCATCGACCGGTATCGGTTAAAACGCTGCGACCAGAGTATGTGGGGGACATGGACTTTATTCGGCGTTTCAAGCGCGAGGCGCAGGCGGCGGCCAGTTTGTCCCATCCAAGTGTCGTTAACATTTACGACGTGGGCCAGGATGGCGACTTACATTATATAGTGATGGAATATGTGGATGGCAAAACACTTAAGCAGGTCATTGAAGAGAGAGCGCCGCTGCCAGTGGACGAAGCTGTCGACATAGCCCGCCAAATTTGCGATGCTTTGGCTCACGCTCATGAGCACAACATCGTTCATCGCGACGTCAAGCCGCACAATATTCTCATCAGCAGGTCGGGACGGGTCAAGGTGACCGATTTTGGGATCGCGCGGGCTATCTCAACGAACACCATCACGCACAACAGCAGCGCCGTTCTCGGGTCAGTCCACTATTTTTCTCCTGAACAAGCGCGTGGTGGGATCGCCGATGCGAAGTCTGACGTGTATTCACTCGGCATTGTGCTATACGAAATGCTGACTGGCAAACTGCCCTTTTCAGGGGAGACACCCATCAGCGTGGCACTCAAGCATCTGCAGGAAACGTTTGTGGAACCTCGTCATCTCGCGCCGCGGATTCCCCAAAGTGTAGAAAACATCGTGCTGAGAGCGCTCATGAAAGATCCCCGTGATCGTTACCAATCGGTCAGACAGATGGCAGACGATCTGGAACGCGCCCTGCTGTTGCCTGACGCGCCCAAATTCGTGTCAACCGGCAGGTATGTCGACGATAGCCCTACGATTCAGATTCCTATGATGGTTAGGAACAGTGCGCCTTCGCTTGAGGATGAAGTGCAGGATGAGGAAATGCCGACGCCAAGATCCATGAAGCGCCGGGTATTGACCGTGCTTGCGTGGATTTTCGGGTTGGGAGCTCTGATCGTTTTGGCCGCCGTCGCTGCATTCTATATCCTGGTGACCTTTATCCGGGTGCCGACAACGCAAATGCCAAATGTTGTGGGAATGTCCTATGCCAATGCGCGAAGCGTATTGATTGGACATGGGTTTCACTCTGACAAGATTCGTGAGATTTTTGACCTGAGCTCGACCTCGAAAGTAGGAATGGGCGATGTGGAAAAACAGAGTCCGGCGCAGGGTAATGTCATGACAGATCAGGAAGTGACCCTCGTGATCAAGGACGGCAGCGCCCAGGTTACCATGCCGCCTTTGGCTGGGTACGCCCAGAACAACGCTTACCAGCAGCTGATCGACCTGGGTGTTCCGAGCGGCAACATCGCGGTGACAAATCAGCAGAGTGCTACTGTGCCGGTTAACCAGGTCATTTCGACAACCCCGGCGGCTGGCACAACATTTACCACAAACACGACTCAAGTTGATCTTGTTGTCAGTTCGGGCGCCCAATCAGCGGCGGTGCCAGATGTACGCGGACAAACGATCAGCGCCGCCACGAACGTACTGAAAGCCGATGGATTTGTGTTGGGGCATGTGACTAAGGTATCGTCATTCACGGCGCCTGCCAATCAGGTTATGGAACAAGCTCCGTCGCCGGGTCAACAGGCCAATGCCGGCTCTGCCGTCAAACTCACGGTAAGTTCTGGAGAGCCTGCCGGCACAACGGTCACCTCGGTCAACGTGAACGTCACGATTCCCCCTGGCACCACTCTGCCGGTCGACGTGAAGATCGTGGTTTCAGACGCTCTGGGAACGCGGACGGCGGTCACGGCTTCGCAGGCAACTCCATCCGCAACCTATCAGGTGCAGGTCACGACGACGCCAACAATCAGCGGAGAAGTGAGTGTCTATGAGAATGGACAAATGGCTTCTACCAACATGATTACCGGCGGCGGCGGCAGTACAAACATTGGTACAGGCGGTGGAACGGGAACGGGAACAGGAACGGGAACGGGAACGGGAACGGGAACGGGAACGGGAACGGGAACAGGAACAGGAACGGGAACGGGAACGGGAACAGGAACAGGAACAGGAACGGGAACAGGAACAGGAACGGGAACGGGAACGGGAACGGGAACGGGAACGGGAACAGGTCAATGATGTTTGAGGCAACGAATCGTGAAGTGATTGACGGCGTGCTTTGCGCCGCCGTCAATCACCAGGGGTGAAAGGATCGATTGACATTGGATGTGCCAGGTCGGATCACTCGCGCCGTTGCGGGCTTCTACTATGTACAGACACAAGACGGCGCGGTACGCAAATGCCGCGCTCGCGGAGTGTTTAAAAAACGTGGGATCAGTCCGCTTGTTGGCGACCATGTGCTCATGGAGTTGCATGGGGTCGACGAGGGTGTCGTGACGGAGGTCAAACCGCGGCATAGTGAACTGATCCGTCCGCCTATCGCTAACGTGGATCAGGCCCTTCTGGTCTTTTCACTTGCTGATCCACCGCTTTCCTTCTACCAGGTTGATAAAATGCTGGCGATGATAGAATCATATTCATTGCGGGCCCTACTCGGTTTTACAAAAGTGGATTTGCCAGAGTCGGCTGGCTTGTTTGAGAAAGTACGGGCCATCTATGAACCGATGGGATATGAAACGGTTGCCCTCAGCGTAAGGGCCGGCATTGGTTCACGGCGTGTGACAGAGTTGTTGGCTGGACGCACAACGGTGCTTGCGGGACAGTCGGGCGTCGGCAAATCGACCATCTTGGGCGTATTGTTGCCGGATGAGGACGCCGTCACCGGCGAGGTGGGTGAGCGCAGCCGCCGCGGTCGACACACGACCCGCCACGTACAGTTGTATCCGTACGCAGGAGGGTATGTAGCCGACACGCCGGGATTCTCACAATTTGATTTTGACGCAATGGAACCTGTGCAATTGACGAGTCTGTTTCGTGATATCGCCGCGGTGGCGAATGGGTGCGCGTTTCGGGGCTGTCTGCACGATCAGGCGACTGGGTGCGCCGTGCTGCAGGCCGTGTCAAAGGGGCGCATCGACCAGTCTCGCTACGGCAGCTACAGACAACTGCTGGCCGAATTGAAAGACGCAAAAGCGAGGCGATACTAATGTTCGTGCAGATAGCGCCCTCGATTTTAGCGGCGGATTTCTCCGCCTTGGGCCGCGCCGTCGAGGATCTCACAACGGCGGGAGCGGATCTCATTCACGTCGACGTCATGGATGGGCACTTTGTTCCCAATTTGACGATTGGCCCTCCCATCGTCGCGGCGTTGCGGGAACATACTTCACTTCCGCTGGATGTCCATCTCATGATCGAAGAACCGGAACGCTCGATTGAAGCGTATCGTAAGGCGGGAGCGGACATCCTGACTGTCCATGCAGAGGCGTGCAGACATCTGAATCGCACTCTCGCTCACATTAGAGAGACCGGCGCTGAGGCGGGTGTGGCGCTTAACCCGGCTACTTCTGAACAGGCGTTGCAGTATGTATATGATCTTGTCGACTTAATTCTGGTGATGAGTGTCAACCCTGGTTTTGGGGGTCAGTCCTTTATTGGTTCAAGTGTCAATAAAGTCGCGCAGATTCGGCGCCGCCTGTCTGAACTTGGACGGCGGTCCGTGCGTATTGAGGTTGACGGCGGGGTGACCTCACTCAACGCGGCCACACTGGTGTCGGCCGGCGCCTCTGTCCTGGTGGCGGGCTCCCATATCTTCAATGCGCCGTCACTCGGTGAAGGGATTCGAAGTTTACGGGGAAAGTAGGCACATATCGTCAGTCACGTACATATAGTGAAGTGATGGAACCGGACATGGCGACGTATATGATCAAACTGGCTTGTTAACATTTGTCCGCTCGCTGGCAGGTCTGTTCCGCTTTTGTCTATGGCTTGGGAACAGTTTGTAGGAGGGGTGTATGGATGCGGTTTTACACTATCAAGTTGCCTCGATTTCTTGGAGGCCTCGTCAAGGCGTTGCTCGGAGTGCGCAACCGCAATTAACATAGACCAAATACAAAAAGCACCCTTTGCGGTGCTTTTTTCCGGTTGCCGTCATTAGATCGTCAGGCAGGGGTCAAAATCTCAACCGATCCTATTTGACCCCTTTTCCGTCGAATCTCCTAAATAGCCCGAGCGACTTTCCCGCCCTTTAAGCAACGTGTGCATACGCGCATGCGTTTGACTGTACCGTTCATGTTGACTCGGACAGACTGCAGATTCGGGAGCCAGCGCCGCTTAGTGAGGATGTGGGAATGGCTGACCGCGTTGCCGACTTGCGGGCCCTTGCCACAGACTTCACAACGTCTCGCCATGCTGTGCACCCCCTTCTATATTCATTCGTAACTGGGTCATCATAGCATATCCGCTCATTCCCGTGCAATACACTGAGTGCAATGTTTTTTGCGTATGGGGAAAACTACCACCACGCAGACGCCGATTCCGGTATTGCGCTGCATCCGGTTCCAGAACCCTTTTCTTTGGCCCGAGAGGTGTAGTACACTAGAGAAAACTGTGCGTGAGTGTGAGGTGGACTTGGATGCCGACTGTGATTCACAATGCATTAGGGCGCATCATGATAGCTGATGAGGTGATCGCCACTGCTTCCGGGCTCGCCGCGCTGGACTGCTATGGATTGGCAGATATGGCCCCCCGCAAAGGGATGCGCGACAGTCTGTCTGGATTTTTGGGACGCGAAAACCCGGGGCGCGGCGTCGATGTGACGGCGTTGCCGGATCGCCTGGAAGTGGAACTGTCGATCGTCGTGAGCTATGGTACGCGAATTCCGGAAGTGGCCGCCAACCTGCGGGAGAAGGTCAGCTACACGCTACAGGAGACGTTTGGCATAGTTGCCGACAAGATCAACATCAGTGTCCAAGGCGTGAAAGTAGCGGGGGAACGGTAAGGAGGCACCGCTGAGTGCGGCAACAGGACAGTTTGGATAGTTTGGAGTTTATCGGCATGCTGAAGGCTGGCTTCGAAGAATTGGGCAGACACAAGGATCAGGTGAATGCATTAAACGTGTTTCCCGTGCCAGACGGCGACACCGGCACTAACATGTACCTGTCGTATTCATCAGGCATGGAGCATATCGGACGTCTCTCTGCGGATGCGGGCCTTGACAAGTTGATGGCTGCATTTTCGGCTGGTTTGTTGATGGGAGCGCGGGGTAACTCCGGCGTCATCCTGTCGCAACTCTTTCGCGGTTTCCAGTTAGCGTTTGGCTCTGCTCAGCGCGTGGACCCGTTCTTGCTTGCCAAAGCCTTTAAAAGTGGCGTTCAGACCGCCTACAGAGCCGTATCAAGGCCAGTGGAAGGCACCATCCTGACCGTGGCCAGAGAGGCGGCCGCGGCGACCGAACTGGCGCTCAAGAGTGCGCGTGTCTCGATCGGGTCTGTATTGGACGCGGCGATCTCAAAGGCAGAGCAGACTCTCGCGAAGACTCCGGATATGTTGCCAATTCTTCGCCAGGCTGGCGTGGTTGACTCGGGCGGCCAGGGATTGGTTCATATTTACCGAGGGTTCAGAATGAGCCTGAGTGCAGAAGCCGTTGCGTTCCCGACCTTTGAAAGCGAAGCGGTCGTGTATCCACCGCTGCCGTACGCCGCGTCGGAATTGCACGGAGACGGCGAGTTTGGCTACTGTACCGAATTTATCGTCCGCGCTGTTGAGAAGCGCGGTGAAGAAGCGGAGTTGGAGGTGCGCGACGCCATGCAGGGGCACGGCGATTCTCTGCTTGTGGTGGCAGCGGATGACCTCGTCAAAGTTCACATTCATACATTGCATCCCGGTCTGGTTTTGGAGCAAGCGTTAGTGTGCGGAAGCCTGGTTCAGGTCAAGATTGACAATATGACGGAACAACATCACGAACTCCTGCAGGATGCGCTGAGAGAACAGTTGGCGGTTGACGGAACGCGCGGCGCGACGCGCGATCCCGAGCGACTGTCACATAAAGATACAGGAATCAAGAAATGCGGGCTCATCGCGGTAGTGGCGGGAGATGGGTTGACCGCCATCTTTCACGGTCTTGGCGTTGACGAAATTGTACCGGGCGGACAGACCATGAATCCAGCGACTGAAGAGTTGCTTGCGGCTACCGAACGCACAGGCGCCGAGCATGTATTTTTGCTTCCGAACAACGGCAATGTGATTTTGGCTGCAGAGCAGGCCGCCACGGTGTCAGACGGCCGCGTGAGCGTCATTCCCACGCGTTCGATTGGCGAGGGCCTTGGGGCGACACTGGCATTTCGGCCTGACGCAGATATCGCCACGAATGAACAAGCGATGAAAGACGCGGTTGCCAAAATTATGACGGGCGCCATCACGGCCGCTGTGCGAGACACAAATGTAGGTGAACATGCGATTGGCGAAGGCGATTATATGGCGATTCGCGGCGGTGACATCGCCTTTGTCGACATCGCGCGTTCGGCTGTACTGCAACGCCTGCTGGAAGATCTGTGCGCCGACGGAGCGGAGATTTGCACAGTGTTTTATGCGCGTGAAGAACTTGTCCAGGAAGCGACGGAGAGCTTTTCCAAACTCTCAGGGTCATATCCGGACGTAGAATTTGAATTGCAGTACGGTGGACAGCCGATCTATGATTTCTTGCTCGCGGCTGAGTGAGGGGTGCCGATCCGTGAACGTGCGGGAACCTAACCCGGATCTGTTCGAGATTGATGTGACGAGGATTCCCGGAGTCGGACCCCAGCGGGCGGCGCGTCTTGCCCGTCTTGGCATCAGCAATGTCGCGGCGTTGCTTTTTTATGCCCCTTTTCGGTACGAGGAGACTGCGCGCACTGCGGACTCTCTCGCCGGGGAAGGGCAGATATCTGTGGCCGCGGTCGTATCTGGACCAGTGAGCGTGCGCCTGCGAGGCAAGCGATCAATGGTATACGTACCAGTAAGAGTTGGGGCGCGCGAACTGCGTGCTCTGTTTTTCAATCAGCCGTATTTGCGCCATCAGCTCTCTGTGGGAAGGCAGGTTCGCATCACGGGGAGATATGACTCGAAAGCCAACACCCTGATTGCTTCGCGTTGTGACTTGCGCAAAGATGACCAGATTGATGCGGGTCTCCTTCCCGTCTATCGTGTTACTGAAGATCTGCCCGTGAGCGCGATGCGCTCCATCGTGGCATCAGCGCATCGGGCGTTTGGATCGCAGCTGGCAGACGACATTCCGGTGACGCTCCGTGGACGCTTCAAACTGATTCCGTTGCCCACGGCGCTTTACCAACTGCATTTTCCTGCTGACGCGGAGGCGCTCAGGCAGGCGAGGCGACGCGTCGTGTTTGAAGAATTTTTGAAATTTCAGTTACGCATGCAGGGTTTTCGCAGATGGCGTCTGAACGTACGGCGGCCCTTGCTGCACGACGACGCGCTGCGTCAGGGGGCGCGCGAATTTGTAGAGCAATTGCCGTTTCCTTTGACGCGAGACCAGGAGGCGGCGATGAGTACGGTACTCTCGGATCTCGCGCAAGAACGGCCCATGCACCGACTTCTCCAAGGAGATGTCGGTTGCGGCAAGACCGCTGTCGCGTTTGCGGCCGCCGCGGCCGTGGCCCGAGCGGGCTGGCAGATTGCCTACATGGCTCCAACTGGCATTCTGGCGGCGCAGCAACTTGGGGAGGCGCGCAAGTTTTTCAACTTATCGGGTCTGCGCGTGGACGGGCTATTCGGAGGGCAACCGACCGCGCATCGTCAGACTGTGGCCAGTCAACTCGCGGACGGAACGCTTGACATGGTCATCGGTACTCATGCTCTGGCTGCGCAAGGATTGCACTTTGACCGTCTGCGTCTGGTTATCGCCGATGAACAGCATCGGTTTGGCGTGGGTATCCGTAAAATGTTGCGTGAGAAGGGACGCCAAGTGGATGTACTCCAACTCTCTGCGACGCCTATTCCGCGTACACTCGCTCTCACACTGCATGGGGATATTGCTGTAACGACCATCCGCGAATTGCCGCCCGGTCGCAAACCTGTACGCACACGGTCGATTCGTAAGAGTGAAGA
>JAJZEE010000115.1 GCA_021805735.1 Bacillota bacterium | reverse complement strand
CTTCGCGGAAAAACGCAAGCCTGAATATAAGGGACGGTGAGGTGGCACGATGAGTTCGGATCTAAGCGCGGCCAACCCAGAGCGATTGGCTGACTTGCACACTGAAGTGATGGCGGGCGGGGCGCGCCGATATCACGAAAAAAACAGGGAAACAGGCAAATTGTTCGTGCGCGACCGATTGCGCCTGCTTTTTGATGAAGATTGTGAACTGGAAGATGGACTGTTTGCCAACGCGCTGGCCGGCGATTTGCCTGCGGACGGCGTGGTCACCGGTCTGGGGCGCATCGGCGGGCAAACGGTCTGCGTGATGGCCAACGATTCGACCGTGAAGGCCGGATCGTGGGGCGCGCGGACAGTGGAAAAGATCATCCGCATACAGGAAACGGCGATCAAGCTCCGCGTTCCGATCGTTTATCTGGTCGATTCGGCAGGCGCGCGTATCACGGATCAGGTCGAGATGTTTCCAGGACGTCGCGGCGCCGGGCGGATCTTTTATAACCAGGTCAAGCTGTCGGGCATGGCGCCTCAGGTGTGCGTGCTGTTCGGTCCGTCTGCGGCCGGAGGAGCGTACATTCCAGCGTTTTGCGACATTGTGATCATGGTTGACGGCAATGCCAGCATGTATCTTGGTTCCCCGCGCATGGCGGAGATGGTGATCGGCGAAAAAGTCACGCTCGAGGAAATGGGCGGCGCCCGCATGCACTGTTCTGTCAGCGGGTGCGGCGACGTCCTGGTTCCCGACGAAGAAACTGCCATCGCGTCGGCGCGGCGCTATCTCTCTTATTTCCCGGCCAATTATGCGGAGCGTCCACCCATGGCAGCGCCAAGCGCCCCCAAAGGTTCACAGGCGAATATTGAAGATCTCATACCGGCCAATCAGAACACGCCGTTCAATATGTACGAATTGATCGACCATTTGATAGACGCCGACAGCTTTTATGAGGTGAAGCGCCTGTTTGCGGCAGAACTCATTACCGGATTGGCGCGCATCGACGGTCGCTCAGTAGGGATCGTGGCCAATCAGCCCCGCGTCAAGGGCGGTGTGCTCTTTGGCGATTCAGCCGATAAGGCAGCTCGTTTCATCACCCTCTGCGATGCTTACGGCATCCCGCTTTTGTTCTTGGCTGATGTGCCAGGGTTTATGATTGGCACCAAGGTGGAACGGGCGGGCATTATCAGGCACGGAGCTAAGATGATCGCCGCCATGTCGGACGTCACTGTACAAAAGCTGTCCGTGATTGTGCGTAAAGCATACGGAGCAGGACTGTATGCCATGGCGGGACCCGCGTTTGAGCCTGACGTGTGCATCGCATTGCCTACGGCCCAGATTGCCGTGATGGGCCCTGAGGCGGCGGTCAACGCCGTGTACTCGAATAAAATCGCCGAGTTGCAGGAACCGGAGCGCACGGCGTTTGTGGAACAGAAGCGGGCTGAATACCGAGAGAACATCGATATCTTCAGACTGGCGTCGGAAATGGTTGTCGATGCGATCGTGGCGCCGCAGAACCTGCGGACGGAACTGGCGGCGCGGTTGCGGCGCTATGACAGTAAGAATGTGGTGTTTTCTCACCGCAAGCACCCTGTCTATCCCGTCTAAACGGCGGCGCCGTGAGTTGGCGTCCTCAGTCTGAGCGTGATTTACCATTGAGGTCTTTGCGGACGAAAAACAGCCCTCGTCTCAGTGCGGGGGCTGTTCGATGTCTCTGTCGATCGTTCTCCGCATTCGTTCAAACTGCGCTTCTGCTACAATATCCTGGACTTCTTCCTTTGCGACTTCACTCCATTTTTTTGCGCTTTCGCCAAGCGCCGTCAGTCCACCCGTGACCGCGTCAGTGGCTGGCTTAACACGTTGTCTGACAAGCGGCGTCAGTATAGTTCCCAAGACCCCGATTCCAATCCCCAATAACAGCCCCTCTATTGTAATCGTTCTCCGCATACAGCGCATTCCTCCTGCTCGACGTATTGAATCGAGGATTCTAGCCTTTGCAATAAACCGGTTGTTCATACAAAAAGCAGTTCGCATGCGGTTGAACTGAGTGGGGATTCTAATTCTTGTGTAAAGGAAAGGGGGCATTCATCGTGTTCCGCGTGATTAAACGTTCTTTCACAGTCAAAAATTCTGTGGGCTGGATTGCACTCGGCGTCGCGACTCTTTTGGCTGTGCCATCGGTCCGTCGGGTCTTGCGTTCGGCCACCTTGAACGCAGCGGTTGGCGTCATGGCGCTGGGGGATGGTGTCGGACGCCGCGGTGTCCGCAAGAACCAAGAGAGTGTGCAAACTGACGCTGGAAATCCGCGCGCGGAGAGGAACGTCGAGCCGACTCGCGATCAGTGGCAGCCTCAAAAATCTCAGGAACGGCCATGGTTGCGCCAAGCTGTCGTAAACGGGCTCGCCTCGACGATGAATGCGACAGAGGGAGTTGTGGAAGGAACGAAGGACTGGGTCCGGAAGGTCAGAACGGTTGGTTCCACTGAGATAGGTCAGCTGGGAACGGATACTGTGAACCCCGGCAATTCCCTGTTATCCGACCATCTGCTCCCGCAGACAGGTGAAGAACACACTCGCAGGCAGTATTCCAAACGTGGGCTTCCTGATGACTTTGCCGTCAAAAACCACCAGGCGCTACTTCATTTTGCTCACGATGTTGACCAGGTGGGAGCGGATTTTAAGCCAGACTATCATAGTTTTGTCGACATGCTGAAAAGTGACTCCGACTAGAGCGGCATGCGTCAGCGCGGTGTACATGTCAGTATGACGGGGGCAGGGCGTTTGGCGTTCTGTCCTTTTTTTGCGTTCACCTATGTGCGAGCGCCTGCGGGTGGGGTCAGTTGTTCCGCCAAGGCCAGAGTTACGATTGTGAATCCGTCAGCCAGCAGATTGACAGTGTTGGCGTTAAGCCCAAACGCGGCGAGTCCCGACAGAAAACTGACAAAAATCATGTTGCATCGTTTAGAGACGGCTATGGACTGATGCAGGCTTTCGGATAATTGCAGTGTGTGAAGCAAAGCTGACTGGGATCCGCGCAGATAGATTGAATGATCTTGCCGCTGATGGATCGCGGGATAATGCACTTCGTCTCCCAACAGAATGATTCTGCGCAGTCTTTCCCGCGTTAGGCGCTGGCGAGACGTGGGCGCTGTGCCCGGAAAGGTTTCAATGTGCATGGGTGTCCGCAAAACGATATTGCGCTTTGCAGCATAAGCCAGCAAAGCTGGATCAGAAGCCGGTTCGGCGCTGGATGCCAGTGCATGGAGAACAACAATTTCGCGCGCTTCAGGCAATTCGTACAGGTCCATGCCAGTATGCATGGGGATATACCGACAGTCTTCATGAGTCAGAATCTCAGCGTGGTTCAGGCTGTAACGCGCTCCAATCACGGCGGAACGAGGATTGGCGGCAACGAGGACGCTGCTTGCGGCAACAGGGCTTTTGGTCATAACACCTGTCAAAACAGCCCCGATCAAGCCGATTCTCGAAGACTTTTCCGCGTATAGCGATACGGACCGCGGTTCACGGTTTTCGCTGTCGATATCGGCGATCGCGTCTCCCGCCTTGGCGGCTGCCGAAATCGTGCTATTGCGCTTGCGGTAGGAATTGTAGCTGAGGAGAAATAGCGCCGCAAGTACCAGGAATGATTCTCGTAGGACAGCAACAAACAGAGACGCGCTGCCAAGAATCAGGTCATCGCTCACTCCCAACCGCCTGGCAAGGGCATCTACATACTTGCGCAGTAATGGATATCCAGAAAAAACGGCGACAGCAGTAGCTAGTTCATAGATGATTATATTATTGGCGAAGGGTGTTTGTCCTCGCATCAGGCGACGAACCAGCAGTGCGGCGAAGAGTGCGACGGGCGTCGCCAGATACATCTGGTGACGCCGCAGCGCGTAGACTTCTGACGGAATGAAGGAAAAAGAATCGGTCTGTAAGCGACCCGCGAGCGCGGTCAGTTGCCAGGCGTGAATTTTTCGGTTGTCATAATCGATGGCCAACCGTTCGGAAAGAGGGTTTGCCCTGACCGCGATGACACCTTCAATCATTTGAAAGAGCGATTCCAGCAGCCGTCGAGTCTTTTCATCCTGCAATCCCCGGATATGGATGCGAATGCGCTGACGGCACATCACGTCTTCCACACAGTCTCCTCCTTCGCACAGTGGGTGTAAGGGTAGTTCGCATGATTGGCGCCCCATGCGACAATTCGGATCAGCTCTTATGTACAGCGTAGTATGCCCCGCAAATTCGAGAACGCGGCGGATGATCGGGCAGGTTCCTTTGATCTGCATTGGTGACTATGCTGACCGTTGCAGGAACGGCATGCGATTGGAATTTGTCGCGTTAAAAGAATAATTCCGGTAATGTTAGAAACTTTACTTTCCCTAGTTGCGCATGTATAGTATGTCTTGATATACACTTGTTTTGTGTTTATTCGCCTTGATAGCCGGTAACGAGGGGGTCGCGAAAATGCCAGGCTTGTTTGATCCATGGTCGATCGGACAACTTGAGCTTCAGAATCGGATTATCGTTTCGCCCATGTGCCAGTACATGGCTCTGGAGACAGGAGAAGTCACGGAATGGCATGTTGTGCATTATGGTTCCATGGCTTTGGGCGGCCCGTCTCTCGTGATGGTTGAAGCGACCGGCGTAGAAGCCAGGGGACGTATTTCCGTCCATGATGTGAGTCTCTACGATGACGTGCATGTGGGTGGTCTGCGAAGGATTGTCGACTTCGTTCATCAACAGGGAGTCAAGATAGGCGTTCAACTGGCTCATGCGGGTCGTAAGGCCGATGTGCCGGATCCGATCCTGGCACCCTCCGCGATCAGATTTAGCGATCACTACCAAACGCCGCTGGAAATGTCTCGCGCGCACCAGGAAGAAGTGCTCACCGCATTTCGCGCCGCTGCACTGCGAGCGATTGAGTGCGGTTTTGATATAATAGAGATTCACATGGCGCATGGTTACTTGCTGCATCAGTTCCTTTCCCCGTTTTCCAATCAGCGCGCGGATGAATTCGGCGGATCGCCGCACAATCGGGCGCGTTTTCCGCTGCAGGTGATTGACACAGTCAAGAAGGCTGCGGCGAATCGGATTCCGGTTGGCATTCGAGTGTCCGCCACCGATTACGTGTCGGGCGGTTACAATGAAGCGGATATGGTGCAATTTTGCAAGGCATTTGTCGATCACGGCGTTGATGTGATCGATGTCAGCTCGGGCGGCAACGCTCCCATAGCTCCACCTTTCTATCCAGGATATCAGGTTCCGTTTGCCGGTTTGATCAAGCGAGCGGTTTCTGTACCAGTGATCGCCGTAGGGATGCTCGATGACCCGCTCTTGGCGGAACATGTTGTGCGCAGTGGAGAGACTGACGCTGTTGCGGTAGGGCGCGGATTTCTCCGCGACAAACACTGGGGTCATTCGGCCGCCAAAGCCTTGCGTGCAGCCCCCCGCGTGCCAAAACCCTATGAGCGCGCCTATCTGTGAAGATCATGGACAGTCCATTTGACGAATGTTCGATGTGAGGAGTTTGGGGCAATGAATATCTGGCAAATGGAGAAACCAACCGGCAATCCGCTCACGGACGCCTATCTGTCCGGTGATCCGAAAGTGCGATGTCGCTATGACTACATGGGCGCCGATAAGGCCGATATGGTGCGTCGCGCGGCGCAGGTGGAAACCCAATTTGACGATGCGAAGCGGGCAAAACTGGTAGCGGCGCTGCGCTCGTACGCCACCGAAGTTACAGGATTGCAGCCCGGCGCCGACGCGTTGCTAAGAAAGTTGGCTGATCCGCACGCTGTCGTGGTGGTCACAGGCCAGCAGGCAGGGCTCTTTACCGGGCCTCTCTACACATTGTATAAGGCCATCTCCGCCGTGGCGTTTGCCCGTCATTATGAAACGGTTCTGCAGCGACCTGTCGTGCCTGTATTCTGGGCCGCGACGGAAGATCACGATTTCGATGAAGTAGCTTCCGCATTTTTTGTGTCGGCTTCCGGGTCGCTGGAACGGGCCCAACTTCGGGAACGTCCGATCGGTCGCGCGCCTATCGGCGTGCACGCGGTCGGAGACGAAGAACTAAACCGCCTGATGACGCAACTGGCGACTCACTTGCCAAATGGAATGTATAAACAGGAAGTCCTCGATACTGTGTATGGCGCCTATCATGAAACGGACAACATGGGAGACGCCTTTAATCGCCTCGTTTGCGCCTGGCTCGGCGATCTCCCCATCTTGACCTTAAATCCAGTGCGTCATGATTTGCGCTCCCTGGTGCGTGACGCCTTTACCCCGGTGATTCATGACCCGAAACGGTTTCGCGATGCTGCGCTGGCAGGGGCAAGGGCCGTTCGGGAACTCGGTTATGAACCGCAGGTGGAGGTGCAACCCGTTCACTCACTCCTTTATCTGGTTGATGACGGCAGGCGTCTCGCATTGAATTTTAACGAGGATCACGCGGATTCATTTTTCCTTCGCGATTCTGATACAACGATCACAAAGTCTGAACTCCTCGATCGGTTGGAACACAACCCGGAAGAGTTTTCGTCGGGAGTTCTCTTTCGTCCCGTCGTGCAGGACCATCTGTTGCCTGTTTTGGCCTACGTTGGCGGACCAGCGGAAATCGCCTATCACGGCATGGCCAAAGAGGTGTTCGCAGCGAGCGGCAGAACTGTTCCGCCTCTGTTGCTGCGGGAACGGGTGACCGTCATTCCGCGAAACGTTCACAATGCCCTGACTCATTTGGGAGTGTCCCTGGAAGACGCGCTCGGCAAGGATCTCCTGCCGGAACTGCTGGTTCGCTCACTCTCGCCTACCCCAGGCGAAGTGGTCGAACAGATGACTGACGATGTGCGCCGGACCCTTGCTGACGCCAATGCGTACTTTACTTCGATTGATCCGGAGCTGGGAGGAGCCCTGAGCAAAACATTGAAGACGATCGAACAGGCGCTGGCCCGACTCCAACTTCGCACATCCAAGAGTCTTATGCGCCAGCAAGACGATGTGGTTCAGGCGGCGCGCACTCTGGCTGTGTGGTTACGACCGAAGGCTACAGATCAAGAGCGAGTTTTGACACCGCTGTCGGTGATCGCCAAATACGGATTGCGCTGGCTCTCTGAACTGGGCGCCGGGGCTCCCGGTTCAGGTCGTCATATGACATTCATTACCTTCGGCGATTATGCGGAACCGTGAGTGAAACGCTCCCCTGTCTCGTGGATAAAAATCCTGTCGGCCCTCCGTGGGCAGGCAGGATTTTTGTTTATTGACACGAATATATCTATCATTGTGGTGCGAAGTGGGTTAAAGTGGGGTAAAATGCAGGATGAATGGAGGGAATGCGCGTGTTCATGGGCGAATATCAGCACAGCCTGGACGACAAGGCGCGTCTCACCATTCCTGCAAAATTTCGCGAGGAACTGGGGTCTTTCTTTGTCATCACGAGAGGTCTCGATCAGTGTCTGTTCGCGTACCCCCGCAAAGATTGGGAAGCGCTTGAAGCAAAACTGCGCGCGATGCCGCTGGCTCGCCAGGACGCGCGGCAATTCATGAGGTTTTTCTTCAGCGGCGCGGCAGAATCGGAGCTTGACAAGCAGGGCAGGGTGCTGGTGCCGGCGAATCTGCGCGAATACGCGAAGATGACTCGCGACTGTGTTGTCATCGGAGTTGGCGGAAGGGTTGAGATTTGGGACGCGGAAATGTGGAAAACATATTCAGCGGGCGCTGCTGAGTCATTCAGCGATCTGGCCAGCGGTTTGGTAGACCTCGATCTGTAGTGACACTGCAACCTGGAGGCAAGTGACGTGAATGAATCTGAGTTTATTCATCAACCCGTACTCTTGCGGCAAACGGTCGAGGCGTTACAGCCCCGGAACGATGGCGTCTATGTCGATGGCACGCTGGGCGGCGGAGGTCACACCAGGGCCCTGTTGGACGCGTCGCGACCTGGCGGGCGTGTCATCGCGTTTGACCAGGATCAGGAGGCCATCGCGAACGCTGAACGGTGGCGCAAAACATATGGCGACCGCCTGCATTTGATCCATGATAATTTCAAAGCCGTGAAAACTCATCTGACAGAACTGGGAATTGGCGCGGTCGACGGCATGTTGTTCGATCTTGGGGTTTCGTCTCCGCAACTGGATGAAGCCGAACGCGGTTTTTCGTATAACCATGACGCCGTTCTCGACATGCGCATGGATCACCGACAGGAACGATCGGCGGCCACTCTGCTCGGCACTCTCTCCGAACGAGAACTCACGGCCATTTTTCGAGAGTATGGCGAGGAGAAGTGGGCGTCTCGCATCGCGTCATTTATCGTGCGCGAACGAACAACCCGCGCCATCACGACAACAGGGCAGTTGGTGGAGCTGATCAAGGCTGCAGTGCCTGCCGCAGCGCGCAGGACTGGACCGCACCCCGCGAAACGCGTTTTCCAGGCGTTGCGCATTGCGGTCAACGACGAACTGGGGGCGCTCGAGGAACTGCTGAAACAGATTCCGGCGTGTTTGCGCGGATCTGCGAGAGCGGCCATCATCACATTCCATTCGCTGGAGGATCGTATGGTGAAACAGCAGTTTGCCCAGTATGCGCGCGACTGCGTCTGTCCGCCGCATGCGCCGCAGTGCACATGTGGACATCGGGCCGCCATGCGGGTGATTACGCGCAAACCGATACTTCCTGACGAGCGGGAACTTGCCGCCAATGCAAGAGCGCGATCAGCGAAGTTGCGGGTTGCGGAACGTTTGTAAACGCAGGGAAGCCAATCATAGCTGTGCATCTATTACAACAGGTATAGGAGAGATTTCTACTATGATCGCAGTCGATTCCGCGCAGGATGATAGGACGCCAAGAACGCAACAGTCCGCTTTTGCGCCGGCTCCCGGGCGAGTTCCGGGGAGCGTTGCTCCGCGTTCTCGCGCGAGACTGGATCCGCAGACGAGAAATCGGTTGGGTATTATTGCGTCTTTACTTTTCTGCGCGGCAGTCGCCATCTTCCTGGTAAGTCGCTACGCGAGTCTCGTCGCCGAAAACTATAACATTCAGGCGCTAAAGGTGTCTCTCTCTCACCAAGTGGCGCGAAACGCGGCCTTGCAATCCACAGTGTACGATCTCTCATCGCCGACGCGAATTCTTCACGTGGCTGAATCAGTTTTGAAAATGCAACCGGCGACGCCGGTGCAAGTGAGGACGGGCGGGCAGTGAAGAGGGGTCGCACAGTCTTTCGCGCCTACTTGGTGAGAGGTTCATTTATCGCGCTTTTTATGGTCGTGTTGGGAAGAGTCGGGTACGTCCAGTCCATGGATAGTTTTCTGCGCGGCAAAGAGCAGCGGCAATGGCTCACCGAAGAGTCCGTCATGCCAATGCGCGGATCCATTTACGACGCCAATGGGGATGAACTCGCGTTTTCCACGCCGGCGTATGATCTGGATCTGTATCTGCCTGGTATTCAGGGAGCGGGTTTCAACAAACTGCGGGCGGCCGCTGATGGCCTGGCTTCGATCACGGGAGCGCAGCCCTCTTTCATGTTGAAGCAGTTGAGTCGCTCTCAGGTCTCCTGGCTGAGGATGTATCCCTATATGGTTCATGTGCCGCTTGCCACCAAAGAACGGGTTCTGGCGCTGTTCACCCATCTTGGTCTGTACAATGACATCAACCCTTATAAAACTTACAAACGAGTATATCCAGACGGTTCTTTCGCTGCGCATGTGGTGGGTTTTGTGGATCAGACCGGGGCGGGCGCCGCAGGCATTGAGTTGCAATACAATCACTTCCTGGCAGGAACGCCAGGTCAAGTGCAGTTTATGCAGGACAGCATGGGCGACCCGTTGCCATTTCGGTCGGTCGTCACAAAACCAGTGCAAAATGGGGACAGTGTGTATCTGACCATTGACGCGGCTATCCAACACTACGCGGAGGCAGCTTTGGCAACGATAGAACGCCGTTTCACTCCCGCGCACGCTGCCATCATCGTTGCGGACCCCAACACGGGGGCGATTCTGGCCATGGCTGCTTTGCCCAATTTTAATCCCGGACAGTACTGGACATATCCTGCGGCGACTCTGGACACGAACTGGGCGATCTCCGCTCCGTTTGAACCGGGCTCTACATTTAAGGTCGTGACTCTGACGGGAGCGCTCGCGTCTCATTCGATCAAATTGAACCAGACATACATGTCTGGCGTGGATTACGTAAATGGAGTGCCGATCAGAGACTGGAATCTGTGGGGCTGGGGTCGCATCACGTATCGAATGGCCATGATTTACTCCAGCAACACAGGTTTTATCCACATCGGTCAGGCCGAAGGCGTGCCTACCCTCTATAAGTACATTCATCTCTTTGGCATGGATCAGCCAACGGGCATTGATCTGCCGGGAGAAGGCACGTCATTGCTCTTTAATCCGCACAACCTGAATCCGGTCGATTTTGCGACCATGACGTTCGGACAGGGGCTCGCCGTGACACCTATTCAACAGTTGGCGGAAGTCGGCGCGGTAGCCAACGGCGGACATCTCATGACCCCTTATGTCGTACAGAAGGTCGTGGCGCCTGGCGGGCGTATCGTCTACTACCGACGACCCCACATTGTGAGGCGCGTGGCGCCTGCTGCCATCATGAATGAAGTGACCAATATCATGATTCAGGACGTCAATCAGGATCCTGCGCTCATGGCGTATGTTCCCGGCTACAATGTGGCAGGAAAAACAGGCACTGCCCAGATCCCGAAGCCGGGAGGCGGATATATGCCGCACAAGTACAATCTCTCGTTCGTCGGCTTCGTTCCTGCCCATCATCCCGCGCTGGAGATTTTCGTCACCGTGAGTGAACCGCACAATACCATCCAGTACGGCAATGATGTGGCGTCGCCCGCCGCGAAATTCGTGCTGCAAAAGGCGCTCTCTTATCTGCGCATCCCGCCGCATGGACAGGCACTGGCAAACCCGGCGACGTTCCTTGCAGTTACCGCGTACACGACAATTCCCGATGTTCAGGGTCTCAGCGTGAAGAGTGCCACGCAATTGCTGAAGCGAGCCGGTCTGGCCGCGGCGGCGGTCGACGCGTCGGGAACCGTGGTGCGGGAATGGCCGCAGCCCGGCACTCAGGTTGCTTCCGGCACTCAGGTGGTGATCGCCACTTCAGCGTCGACGTCTCTTTCCGGAAAGGTGCGGGTGCCGAATCTGAAGGGAATGCCCATGATCGAGGCCGTGAGTGTATGTTCGCTGTTGGGTCTTCAGATCGATCCAAAAGGCGATGGGTACGTGGTGCAGCAGAGCATTTCACCGGGGCGCGAGGTGCCCTTGGGAACGATTTTAATCACCCGTTTTGCGCCGATATCAACCGTCTATTAGACCGGGATTCGCGACCCTTAGAATGGAGGGCGATGGGAGACAAGTCTACTTGATTTGCGGTTCGCATAAATTTGGAGGGACAAGACTGACGAATCTGTGAGGCGAGTTCCGATGCGAATCACGCAAACGAAGATCCGTAGACGTATTTTTCTGGTATTGTTGGCGTTTGCATGCGCGGCGTCGATTCTCGTAGGCAGACTGGTACACATCCAGGTGCTGGCTGCGGGCGACTACATGGCCAAGGCAGGAGATTTGATCCGGCGTGACATTCCTTTGCCGGCCGTGCGCGGCGCCATTCTGGATTCACACGGCAATGCGCTGGTCTACACGGCCAGCGCCGCGACCATTATCGCCGTGCCTCGCCAGATCAAGAACAAGGCGCGGACCGCTGAACTCCTGTGGAAAGTCATCGGCGGCAGTCGCGAGGGGATTTTGAAACTGATCAGCAAGCGAACTCTTATGGTGTACATAAGACCGCGTGGGAGGCGACTGGATGCAGCGAACACGCAGGCGATCAGATCGCTGAAGTTGCCTGGCATTTATTTGACCGAAGAGGGCAAACGTACGTATCCTTACGGTAACATGGCAGCGCAAGTGCTCGGGGTCACTGGTGGCGAGGGTCAGGGTCTCAGCGGTGTTGAACTTGCCTTTAACAACGAACTCAAGGGCAAGCGGGGGGCCCTGCAGTTTGTCTCCAATGCGCGAGGCGAAGAGAAGCACGTAACGA
>JAJZEE010000114.1 GCA_021805735.1 Bacillota bacterium | reverse complement strand
TAACGGCGATCGTGGCCGGGTTGGGCGGAATGTCATTTACCCGCTTCGCGCTGGCCGCCTATGCCGGTGTCTGTGTGTGGGTCACGGTGTTCATCACTCTGGGGCGATTTGCGGGGCCGCAGATCGCCCTTGTGACAGACAGCATGCCGATGCCCGTGGTACTCTCTTTGCTTGGCGTCAGTCTGGCGCTGCTGTTGTGCTCTCTCATCGGATGGAAATCATGGAAGCGCCGGTATAAGTCTTGAGACGTTGCGCAAATGGGCTGCTCGTGAGATGATATAAAATAGAACGTTTTTGCTTGGAGGCAGTGGTGTGGAATCAATCGTAAAACGCAATATCCGCGATCTGGATTATCCGCTGATCTTTATCATGATTTGCATCTCCGTTTTTAGTTGCATCGCCATATATACATCTACTTATGGAAAGGCCAATCCCGCTACAGGAAATGCGCTTCTGGGCATCCCGCCGCACATTGTTATTCGTCAGGTCGTGTGGGAAGTCCTGGGCTATGTCGCCATGTTTGTCATGATGATGGTGGATTACAAGACTCTGTCCAAGTGGCGGTGGTGGATTTACGGGGGATGCCTGTTCTTTCTTGTGGCCGTCTTCGGATTTCATACGGTCAATGGCGCGCATAGCTGGATCTCGCTGCCGGCGGGACTCAGTTTTCAGCCGTCCGAACTCATGAAACTGGCCTTGATCATCTGGACTGCTGACTACATGGCGCGCATGAATGAAAGGGAATATCCTGATTACTCATTGAAAGGCCTGTTACCGATTTTGGCTGTGTTTGCGGTGCCGTTTGCGCTGACTCTGAAGGAGCCGGCATTGGGTCAGGCGCTGGTCATGCTCGCGATTCTGTATTCGATGCTGCTCGTATACGTCCAAAAGAAACATCTGCGGTTCATGGTCGGTGTGTCTGCCGCGTTTCTGGTGGCCTTTGTTCTGGCGGTCGGACCGTTTGCTCACGAGACCGTCGTTCTGCTCAAGCATCAACATATTTTACATACGTATCAGACAAAGCGTCTGATCTCTTTTATTGAACCGGGATCGAATCCAACGGGTGCGGGCTATCAGGTGCTGGAAGCGGAGATTGCGGTGGGATCGGGAGGCGTCTTCGGTTCCGGGTTGTTGCACGGCACGCAGACGAGTGGAAGTTGGATTCCCTTTCAATGGACAGACTTCATATTTTCCGCCATCGCCGAACAGTTGGGTTTCGTCGGATCGAGCGTTTTGATCATGCTCTTTCTGGTTATGCTGTACCGCATGGTGCGGGTGGCGACGTCGGCCCTTGACGATTTTGGCTCTTATCTCATAGCTGGTTCAGTCGGTCTCTTTGCCTTTCAGATCTTTGAAAACATTGGCATGAATTTGGTCATCAGTCCCGCTACTGGCATTACGTTGCCCTTTGTCAGCTATGGAGGTTCTTCTCTGATTGTCAACTTTCTTAGCATTGGAATTGTCTTGAGTGTATCATTGCGTAGACGAACGCTGCGATTTGATTGATTTCATTTCCGTGTGCGTTAGGTATCCTAACACTAGGGATTGACGTTTGTGCCGCGAGTAGCGTATACTGATGCCGATAGGTCTATTTTACAATTGGGAGATGGATAGATTGACGCCGTCGGACATTTTAGCTCTCATCAAGGAAAAAAACATTCAAATGGTCGATTTTCGCATTGTCGACATGCCAGGCAGGCAGCATCATGTCACCATACCTGCCGTTGAAATCGACGAAGACAATCTGGTGAATGGCATTGCGTTTGACGGATCGAGCATCCAGGGATTTCGGGGCATTGAAGAGAGTGACATGGTGATGCGCCCTGATTTGTCCACGGCATACGTCGATGCGTTCACAGCCGTACCCACTCTCGATCTGGTTTGTGACGTGTACGAACCAGACGGAACGCGTTACAACCGGGATCCACGGTATATCGCTCAAAAAGCGGAAGCGTTTTTGCAACAGACTGGCATTGGCACAGCGGCCTATTTTGGTCCGGAACTGGAGTTTTTCGTGTTTGACGATGTGCGGTTTGCATCGGAACAGGGCGGCGCGTTTTACCACGTCGATTCGGAAGAGGCTAACTGGAACACAGGCAAGGATGCAGGAAACAATCTTGGGTATAAGGTGAAGAACAAGGGTGGGTACTTTCCCGTCCAGCCTACTGACAGTCAGCACGATCTGCGTACAGAGATGGTCATGGAACTGATGAAAGCGGGGATCCGCGTTGAGCGGCATCACCACGAAGTTGCCTCCGCTGGACAGGCTGAGATTAATTTCCGCTTCAGTACACTGACAACCGTCTCTGATACTGTTCTGTTATACAAGTACATCGTGCGCAATGTGGCGAAGCGCTATGGTAAAGTGGCGACGTTCATGCCGAAACCTGTGTATGGGGACAACGGTTCAGGCATGCATGTTCATCAGAGTATTTTCAACGGAGACACGCCGCTATTTTTCGAGGAAGGCACCTACGGCAACATGAGCAAGACAGCATTGCACTATATCGGAGGTATTTTGCATCATGCGCCGGCGCTCCTTGCGTTTGCGACGCCGAGCACAAATTCGTTCAAGCGGTTGGTGCCGGGGTTTGAGGCGCCAGTCAATCTGGTGTTCTCAAAAGGCAATCGCAGCGCTGCCGTGCGCGTTCCGATCGCGGCAGTGTCGCCGAAATCAGCTCGCGTTGAGTTTCGGACGCCGGATGGAACGGCTAACCCATACTTAGCGTTTGCGGCCATGCTTCTTGCCGGTATTGACGGTATTCGCAAGGGCATCGATCCAACGCAGCATGGGTATGGACCTGTCGATAAGAACATCTATGAACTGTCGGCCGCGGAGAAATCTGAAATCCGCAGCGTACCCGGCTCACTGGAAGAAGTGCTCACGGCGCTTAAGGCGGATCACGAGTTCCTGCTTGAAGGCGGAGTGTTTGACCGGGAGTTTATCGATACCTGGATTTCCTTTAAACGCACAACGGAAGTGCAGCCATTGGCGGTCCGGCCCCATCCATACGAGTTTCAGATGTACTTTGATCTGTAGCTCAGGGCGCTGAATCACGCGCCAGCGCGATCTTCATGACCGAAGTGTATAAAGGGCGCCACGTTCCTCGCCGGATGTGGCGCCCTTATAATTGTCGGCTGTGGTAGACTAGATGGCAGCACGATGGGGATGGTGATGGTTTGTGAAACTGGGCGCCAACGTTTCAGTGGCCAAGACAGGGCTTTTGCGGGCGGTAGAAGAATCGGTCTCGTATGAAGCGGACACCTATATGATCTATACGCGCAGCAACCGGGGTGGACCGGCTCGGCCCATTGAGCAGTTCAATCGCGACGAAGCGCTGTGCATAATGAGCGACCATGGGTTGGCGGACCCTGTTGTCCATTTATCGTATCTGGTGAATTTGGCCAGCCAGAAGGACGATACCTTTGAGTACGGCGTGAACTTGCTTGCAGAAGAGATTAAACGCGTCGAATATCTTGGCTTTCAGTACATTGTCATGCACCCGGGCAGTCACGTTGGAACGGGTGTTCAGGCTGGCGTAAAGAGGATTGCTGAGGGGTTGAACGCGATACTCACTGGGCGGGAGCAACTCTACATATGCCTTGAAACGATGGCTGGCGACGGGTCGAAAGTCGGCTCTCATCTGGAGGAAATCGCGGAGATCATGTCCCTGGTCGAGCACCGGAGCAGGCTGGCTGTGTGTATTGACACTTGCCATAACTATAGTGCCGGCTACGATATTGTCAACGACTTTGAGGGTTTTTTGCAACAGTTTGACGACGTGATTGGGCTTCCACTCCTGAAAGTGGCTCACATCAACGACTCGAAGACATCCTTCGGCTCCCATAGGGATCGGCATGCAAATATCGGACGAGGTTCCATTGGGCTGGATGCCCTAAGGCGCATAGTGAGGCATGAAGTTCTTGAGACTGTTCCCTTGATTCTCGAAACGCCAGGGGGACACTATAAACACGAAATTGCCCTCTTGCGGGGGCTTACGGATACCCTGCCGCCAGAAGGTTCTGCGGAATCGGACGAAGCCTGAAGATCCTGGGAGGTTCAGCAAATGGTGTTGCCTGCTTCTCGCATCAACCGATTACCGAATCAATTTTTTGCCGCGTTAACGGCTTCCGCGCTTAAAATGTCTGTCGAAGGGCATGACATCATTAATTTGGGACAGGGGAATCCGGATCTTGCGACACCTTCGCACGTCGTGGAGGCGTTGCGTGAGGCAGCGCTCGATCCGAGTAATCACCGTTATCCGCCATTTCGCGGACTTGCCGAACTGAGAGAGGCCATTTGCGGCTTTTATCTCCGCGAGTACGGTGTGACACTCGATCCTGATAGGGAAGTCGCCGTACTGTTTGGCGGCAAGACCGGGTTGGTCGAGATCAGCCAGTGTCTTCTGGATCCGGGTGATGTGGCGCTTGTTCCTGATCCCGGTTATCCCGATTACTGGTCCGGTGTAGCTTTGGCCAACGCCAGCATGCATTTTATGCCGCTCACAGCGAGTAACGGTTTTTTACCTCATTATGAGGATATTCCGGAGGAGATTTGCGGGCGCGCAAAACTCATGTTTCTCAATTATCCCAATAACCCCACATGCGCCGTAGCAGACAGTGATTTTTTTGAGCGCACGGTGAGTTTTGCGCGTCAACATGACATCGTAGTGGCCCACGATTTTGCCTATGGGGCGATCGGTTTCGATCGTAAACCGACAAGTTTCCTGCAAAGTTCCGGAGCCAAAGAGGTAGGAGTGGAATTCTACACACTCTCGAAAACCTACAATATGGCTGGATGGCGGGTGGCTTTTGCGCTGGGGAACCCTGATGTCATCGGACTGATCAATCTGCTGCAGGATCACCTGTATGTGTCCCTGTTTGGCGCTGTACAGAAGGCGGCCATTGCCGCGCTTACCGGTGATCAGAGTTGCGTGAATGAGTTGCTGAACATCTATCGGAGGCGGCGGGATGGATTTTTGTCGGTTCTGGCCGCCGGTCATTATCCGACGATTCCTGTTCCCGGTTCATTCTTTGTCTGGTTACCGGTGCCTGCTGGATTTACGTCTTCAAGTTTTGCGGAGCTGCTGTTGCAACGGCACCATGTGGTCGTGGCGCCGGGGATCGGGTTTGGCCAGGCTGGCGATGGGTATGTGCGCGTGGCCATGTTGGAATCCGAAGAGCGTCTGAACCTGGCCGCCAGGCGCATTGTACTTGCGGCTTCACGGAGATAGTAGGGTGAAGCGGGCAACCTGTTGCAGACTTTCGAGACCGGAGGAGTCCATTCGGACATGGACGCCTGGGCTAGGAAAAAAGGACACTTCGCTGGCGCCGTAGGCGTACGCCCGGCCAGCGCGCTGTAAATGGACGTATATCTGTCCACCCGTATCGAAGGGAGGGCCAGAGTGAATCATGAGCTTTATAAATTGGGAGAGCAACTTGGTTTGGGTCGGGATTGCCAGATTGGTGAACGGTCCAATGACGTATCGCCATGATTGCAAATCAAATGAAGCGTACCAATGTGTGGTGCCGGAGGGATGTTGATCTGATTGGATCCACTGGATGAACGGACCTTCGGCCGATTGTAAGATAAAAGTGTGCAAAGGGCGCTGTTTGCCAAAGAAATCAGGTATGGTTGGCTGACTTCTGCGATTTGTCAGAGAGATCGCAAAGGGGCCGTTTGCATGCGGTTTCCCCTGGGGAACTTCAGGGGCGGCTTCCTGCTGCTTTTGCGCTGTAACGGTGGCCAGGCAAATGGGTTGGCCTCCCTTGCCGAACAGGGTGATTTGGTATTGTCCCACGGCGGTTGTTCGTAGAGTGCCGGTAACAGTTTGACCAGCATGGGCGGTCAGATCGACAGCCGGGAGGTATAGTTTGGGCAGAGAGACGGCATGAAGGGCGCGTTGTGCGCTCAGCAAACCTGGGTTGGCGGGAGTGAGGCTCTGTGTGACGCGTCCGTTCGCTGCGATGGCAAACGTCTGCGATCCAGCCATGATGAGAGCGACGCCATGTTGGGCAACCGCCGAAAACTGAGAGTACTTGGGAATTAGAGTAACCTTTCGCCCGCTCGAAAAGTTGCTGTAAATAATCGCGCGCCTGTCGGATTGTTTCTTGTCCGACAAGGAGGTCGAATATAGCACGCCGCCGCCGAAAGGGCCCAGTAATGCAGGCGGTCCAGAATTGGTGGTTGCGGAAAAGAGAGTTACAGGCACGCCGGAAAAGGGCGCCGCGATGTAGCGGATCGCATGCGGCGCCGTTCCGAAAGGTTGCGTTTGGGAAAAGAGGGCGCCCTCTTCAAACTGATACAACTGTAGACGCGATTCGAATCGATTTTTGCCTACCTTGTAGACTGGCGCCTGGTAGATGATCTGCGCCGCTCCAGCGAGAGAGAAGGAGCGGCGTTTCAGCGACAGGAAACTGTACGGCGTGAGATAGATCTTGCCGTAGAGTCCGTCTGCGGCTTCCGGATCGCGTACATTGGCTGGAACGACAGTCCACACAATACCGCGGGGAGTCGGCACGTACATCAGAGCGGCGCCCGATGTCAGGGCGAATTCATAATGCGCTCCGCCAACGGTAATCACATCGCCTGTCGTCTCCCTGGCGTTTTGCAGGCTGATGGGTGACGGCGTTCCTGCGCCCCTGCCGCGATACCCCAGTAACGTGAACGATAGCGACACAGGCTGGAACGGTGATCTGACCGTATGGCGCCGGATCGCATGAATGTGAGCTCTTACAGGTTTCTGCGTGGATGCGGAGGCCAAGCTGCCGCATCCAGCGAGAGAAGCGGCTGTACAGGCAGAGACCGCAAGGTAGGTGAGAAAACGGACTGACTGCGCCTTTGCCACCTTGCGATCCCCCTTGTCCGATGTGTACGCCATAGTTCAATAGTATCAAAAAAAACCGCTGTCCGATAGCGGAAAGCGGTGGCTGCCAAGTCTTCCAGGCTGTTTCTGGGCGCCCAGTCAGGGGCGTTCATACCCTTCGCCAATCTGTGATGGTCTGCGGAAGCGGTCGGCTAGTTGAATCAGCCATAGGCGATGATAAGGTTCTATATACAAAATCGGCTCCACGCGCTTATCCTCGCCAGTGATCTGGTATTGCCAGATGGTCGTCTTCGTCACCCCGCCTTCATTCATGCGGACTCCCATATGGACCGAGTCACGGTAGCCGTTTTTATAGGAAATGAGGTTTAACTGTCCGTGCAGCTCGTTGACCAGAAAACGAAACCGCGCGCTCCGGATCACTGGAGCCTGAATCCAGGGGGTTAATCCGTTGGCGTCAGTGCGGTATCTCTTCTCCGTTTCCATGACTACGACTTCGGCGCCTTCAAGCGGCTTCAACGTTCTTCCGTCGATGACCTTGACACGCAGATTGCCATAACCTTTGCCGGTGAAGCCGGGATCGTAACTGCTGTTGGATCCGCCCGCAGGCGCAGGCGCGGCGTTTTGCGCAGGAGACTTGTCGGTTCCACTCTGCCTGTCGTTCGAGTTGATCTGCGGTTGGGTCGCCGCCGACTTCAGGGTGTGAATCGCCTGCGCCTCCACAGTAATGAGTGGATCCGTGCAGGCCTGAACGCTGGACGCCCAAAAGATCAGCAACCCGCACGCGCATACGACGGCGCCGACACGTTGTATTGTCAACTTGTAAACAGACGGCACTAGTCTGTCACCCCCTTCCTACACCAGGAATTGTAAGGAGCATACGTCCGGTATAGTAGAACTCTAATATTTGGATTGGCGTGCGACCCTGTAAGGCCAAATATTGAGAGCCCCACTGGGACATCTTCTGGGCGTTGCGGTATTGCCAGTTTGGACTGTTTTCGTAACCAGCCCGATAATTCAGTTCAAAAATCTCCTTGTTTGCCTTTACGTATGCCAAGTTTCGAGTCGTATAGTAGGCTTGATCGGTACTTGGTTGATCGGACTGTGCGCGGTAGGTTTGAAAATTTACCGTGTTGTCCACATCGAAGGTGAAGTTGTCGACGGTTACTGGATGAAGGTGGTGATACCAGGCGAACATCTTCACAGCGATCGCCCCCGCCTCCAGTGACGCCACGGGCCAATTGGAGAACCATTCGTTGGGTAAAACATCGCGGCAGTATTGGTCAAAATTCACATTCGTGACGTAAATAATGCGCCCGCGCGGGTCAGGTTCACCGGACGCGTTATTTTCCCGGATGGCCACGCGGATGGCACTTGGGAATCCGGTCGCTCCGATGGTATATACCTGAGCCCTGGCGTTACCCGGACTCCCGATGCCCGGAAGCAGACTGAGGAGGGCGCAGACAGCGACCATGGTAGATAGCCTTGAGATGTGGGGCAAAATCCATGACACCTCCAAAAATGAAAATGATCAAATCGGTTCAACCTGGCATTGCCTGGTAGTCGTATTCATTCCCAGTCCACGAAAAATTCATGCATGGCTTCACTTGTGAAATCACGGTTTCTTAGTACAATGAGAGCAGTGGCGAGCGAAAGGAAGAACGCGATGGAACCGTTGAGTCTCACAGGCGCGAACCGGCATAACGCATCGGATGGATTACAAAATCTGTCTGCTTTGATCATGGAAGATGGTGATCTCACGCTTGATAACGGGGCTATTCACGGGAAATCGCGAGTGGAAAAGAACATTCGCTTCGTGACTGACCGCGATGAAGTGCCAAATCCGAAACGGTGCGTTGTGATCTGGTTGACACTGAGACGGGCTGTGGCCGGGCAGGGCATTCATGGACTGGCTGCGAGTGAATTTTACATCGATAGCGCTGCAGGCGTAGGATTTAAGAGTTTGGCTGATCAAGTGAACAAGATGGATTCGGCGGTTAAGGGAAAGATTGATTTGTCCGCATTGTCAAAGGAAGATCACTATCTCTTGAAGCGCTTCATTCGCAACCTGCGGCCAGAATTGTGGGAGAACGCCACGGAGGCCGTTTGGCAGGAATTTGCGACGTCCGCCGAGATTGAGATTTTGCGGGCAAAAATGGCGTCAGTTCTGCAAAGTCGTGAAGACATTCGGTTAAACGCTGAAGCGGCGAAAGATCCTCCCCAGTGACCAAGCACGAATCCGTGTGAGCCAGGGCGGCGCGGGTCATCCGTACCGCCTTCTAATTATGTACGCCATTCCCAACTGACGGCGCTGTCGATCAACTGGAACAAGGATGTGAACGCATGCCTGATCAATCGCAAACACCACTCTTTACAGCCCTGCGTAGACACGCAGAAGGCAACCCGATCCAGTTCCACATACCGGGCCACAAAACCGGGCTCGCGATGGATCCTGAATTTCGCCAGTACATGGGCGACAGGGCATTGGCCATCGATCTGGTCAATATTGGACCGCTGGATGACTTGCACCATCCGACCGGGATTATCGATGAGGCTCAAAAACTGGCCGCACAGGCGTTTGGCGCTGACGCTACATTTTTTTCAGTACAAGGCACAAGCGGCGCCATTATGGCCATGATCATGTCGGTAGTCGGACCAGGAGATGAAATCCTTGTTCCTCGAAACATCCATACATCGGTCCTCTCAGCTATCATCCTGTCGGGCGCCCGACCGTATTTCCTTCAACCCGAGGTGGATCTGTACCTGGGAATCGCTCATGGCGTGCGGGTAGAGACGGTGGCTGCTGGACTCGAGAAGCATCCAGGCGTGAAGGCGGTGCTGCTCATCAATCCCACCTATTTTGGCGTCGCCACTGATTTGCGGGCCATTGTAAGCCTGGCGCATCAAAAGGGCGTCGTAGTTATGGTCGATGAGGCTCACGGGGTGCACACGCACTTTCACGAACAGCTGCCGCCATCGGCCATGTCGGCTGGTTGTGATCTGGCGGCGACCAGCGTCCACAAACTGGGCGGCTCCCTGACGCAGAGTTCTGTGTTAAATGTCCGTGAGGGATTGGTGCGGGCGGGCCATGTGCATTCCATCCTGTCGCTGCTGACGACCACTTCTACGTCGTATCTTCTGCTGGCTTCGCTTGACGCTGCCCGCAGGCAACTGGCCATGTACGGGAGAGATCTGCTCACAAGGGCGATGATCCTTGCCGAGCAAGCGCGCCAACGCCTTAATGGCATTCCGGGGATCTACTGTTTTGGCAGGGAGATTTTGCACTCGTCGGCCACTTATGCGTTTGATCCGTTAAAGCTCACGATTCGAGTGGCGGATATAGGGTTGTCAGGCCATGATGTCGAGACATTGCTGCGCGAAAAATACAATATCGAAGTGGAACTGTCTGATTTGTACAACGTTCTTTGCATCGTTTCTATGGGCGACACCATAGAGACGATTGATCAGCTGGTCAAAGCGATTGCGGACGTTGCCGATAAGGCTCATCCTGACAGGGCCCATAAACCGGTCATTGTGGTTCCGTCGACACCTGTGTTGGCCATGAATCCGCGGGATGCATTCTATGCGGACACCATGGTGGTTTCGCTGAGGGAAGCTGTCGGGCGGGTGATTGCGGACGTCATAAAAGTTTATCCTCCGGGAATTCCCGTCCTGTTGCCCGGTGAAATCGTTACGCTGGACAACGTGCAGTACATCGAGGAGAATTTGCGCGCTGGACTGCCGGTTCAGGGTCCGGATGACCCAACCATTCAGACGGTCCGCGTCGTCAAAGAATTGTAGGGATTCCCATGGCAATGATTACAGGCTGACAGGGAGAGGGTTTGTCCGTTATAGTCGACAGAGATATCACATAGCCGAATCGCGTGAGCGTACGGAGGAACCAAGTCAGCTTTGGGGTGAACTCCAGAAAGTGGAGCGGGCATCCTTCGCCCGAACCCGTCAGCTAACTCCGGAGGCGCGGGAGGAAATAATGAAACATATACTGTCTTCGCCTGTTGCGAAATTCGTGGCAGGATTGGCGGCTTCTGCAGCAAGCATACTTGTGCCGTCCATGAACGCGTTCGCCGCCACATTGCCGCCAGCCCCCTACACTGTCCGAGCGGGAGACACCGTCTATAAACTGGCGAATATGGCGAATGTGGGGATGCCTGATTTTTGCAGTGTCAACCATCTGTCGACATCATCGACAATTTCGGTGGGTGAACGGGTGGCGATGCCGTTTCTCTATCGAGTGGACTCTGGAGATTCTCTGTGGTACATTGCCCGGAAATATGACACAACGGTGGCTGCCACTGAGCAGTTGAACGGGCTGTCATCCAATCTCATTCACCCCAATCAAACCCTTCTTCTGGCGCGTGGCAGCATAGGCGCCGCCACATGGGGGGCCGCACCCTCGCCGCGCCAGCTGGCTGGCGCCGCAACCACAACGACGGCTGCCGGCAACAGCCACATCGCAGTGTTAAATATGGTGGCCACGTCATACGACGCCTCAGTCGCTTCCAATGGACCTTGGGGCGCCGTGAATTACTTCGGCCAGCCACTGCAATTTGGCGATGTGGCCGTCGATCCGTCCGTGATTCCGCTGGGCACCCGGCTGTTCATATCCGGATACAATGATCCGGCATTGCCCAAAGGTGGATTTTATGCGATCGCCAATGATGTGGGTGGAGCTATTCACGGCGACCGCATCGACATTTTTCTCCCGACCGCTTTACAGGCGGACCAATTTGGTATGGAACACGTCCATGTTCAGGTCGTTTCCCGCTGAATATTCGCCGACTGCCTGTGTATTGTTCATCTGTGATGAACTGCAGTCCATAATTCGGTATACTGGATGTGCGCCATAGCGACGCGGATACAGTTTTGCACCGAGAGGCAGGGAGGCGAATCATGGGCTTGCTGGCAGGACAAGCTGCGCCGGACTTTACGCTAAAGGCGACCGGGGATCAGACAGAAGTGCATCTTGCAGGGTTGCTGGGACTGCTTGTGGTGCTGTTCTTCTACCCGAAGGACGACACACCCGGCTGAACCAAAGAGGCCAACGAGTTTCAGGCTCTGCACGATGAGTATGAAAAACTCGGCGCCAAGGTGCTAGGGCTTAGCACCGACAGTATCGAATCACACCAGAAATTCGTCAGGAAATATGGCCTCACCATGCCTTTGCTGTCCGATCCAGACGCTGTGGTATGCCAACAGTACGGCGTCTACAAAAAGAAGAGCATGTATGGAAAGACGTATATGGGTATTGAACGCACAACGTTCGTGATTGATCAGCAGGGACTGATCAAGAGAGTGTACCCGAAGGTTAAGGTGGAAGGTCATGCGGCGCAGGTGCTTGCCGACCTGAAAGAATGACTCTGGATCAAGCCTGTTTAAATCGCAACTCCCAGGACGAAACTGATAGCAGTTCCGTTCGAGGGAGTTGTCTGTTTTGCGAAAGATTGGACTGCTTTTTGTTCTGGGTATGGGGGCATACGTGTTGGCTACGACACCTCGACCGCTGTTGAATCGCGTCAGCACGGATTTTGGCAACTGGATTGCGTTGCAGGAGGCACATGTGGCGCACTTTGTCCTGTCCCATCCAACGTGGCGTCAGGA
>JAJZEE010000113.1 GCA_021805735.1 Bacillota bacterium | reverse complement strand
TTCGAGGCTCACCCGATCCACCGTCACTCTTACGTGCTCGCACATCCCTCTCGAGAAGGCTAGCAGCACTCCGCCGACCCCAATCACCCCGCGCAAATATCTGTGTCCCGTCACATCTTCGTTCAACTGTTGCAACGTTTCTTTGAGTCTTCCACACTGCATGGTGCCGAAGGCGAGACCGATTCCCGCGCAGATATTGCCGATGTCTCCTACGTGATTGTAGAGACGTTCCAGTTCTGCCGCAACGACGCGTATCAGGTTGGCGCGCGGCGGAACTTCAACTTGCGCCAGCGCTTCGACAGCCTGGGCATAGGATAGCGCATGAGATACACTGCAGACGCCGCATGTTTGTTGCGCAAGCGCGATCCCTTCTTCCAGATCCATCCCTTCCGCCCGTTTCTCAAGACCCCTGTGAGTATAAAAAAGATGCGCTGACATCGCCTCGACGTCTTCTCCCTGCACACGGAAGCGAAAATGACCGGGCTCAATGACCCCGGCGTGAATGGGGCCGACGGGAACTTCAAATTGGCCCGCGTCCAGATTCGCCTGATAGACGGGTCGCTGCACTGGGGGCAGCGTTCCTTGCAGCGGAAAATCCTTGCGCAGCGGAAATGCGCCGATGACCCGTGTTCCATGCAGCACAAGGGGCTCCGAACTGGGGTGTGTCGTGGGCTGCACACCCATCAGATCGAACGCCTCTCGCTCATACCAGTCTGCGGCGGGGAGAAACGGCGTGACCGACGCATAGGAGGGATCGGTTGCGGGAATGGCAGTCTGGCATTCCACGACGCCGCTCCCGCCGTCATCCGCCATAAAGTACCGCAGGAAAAATGCCCCCGACTGCTCCCGTTCGTCCGTGGCCACCATCGTAACAAGCCGATAGCCGGCCCGACCGTAGCGGTCGCACAAAGTTCCCAGTTCCTTTGGCGTTGCGGTGAGAATCTCCGGTTTCATCAGGGCATCCTCCCTCCCAGCACCAGCGCTGCCTGGTGAAAGAGCATCTGCAGCGAGTGCGGTATAAACACGCCGAGCACAACTACAAACGACAGCGGGATGAGCAGCGGCCAGGTGGTCCACGGGTCGGTTGTGGCGTGTTTTCCGTGTCCGGGCGCTTTCGCGAACAGGATGCGGCCGGCCTGGTAAATGATCACTCCAAACATGGCGGCGAGCAGAAACAGGAACAAAACGGTGGCGAGCGGATGATTCCTTGCGAATCCGGCCGCAGACAGCGCGAATTCACTGGTAAAGAGGGCAAACGGCGGAGCGCCCACCAAGGCGATTGTGGCAATGAGAAAAACGGCGCCTGTAAAGGGGAGCTTGCGTAAGCCACCGCCCATGCGCCGCATGTTTTTCGTGCCATAGTGTTGCACGAAATTTCCTGCCGTCATAAATAGCGTGGACTTGGTCATGGCGTGGTTGAACATCTGCAGCAGCGCCGCCAGGAATCCGTCAGGTCCGCCAATTCCGATTCCAAAAACCAGGATTCCCATTTGCTCCACACTGGAGAAAGCTAACATGCGTTTGATATCATGCTGCAGGAGGAGAAACGGAAATGCGACCACAAGGGACAACAACCCGAATGCCAGACTGACATGCGACACAAAGGAACTTCCACCCGCATGATCGACAATGATCACGATGCGCAGAATTCCGTACAGGGCAGTGCTGAGCAGCGCGCCTGACAGCATGGCGCTGATCGGCGAGGGGGCCTGACTGTGAGCGTCAGGCAGCCAAAAGTGCATGGGCGCCAATCCCACCTTGGTTCCGTATCCGACCAACACAAGAACAAATGCGAGCAGGAGCAGGTGCATGGGCAGCGGTCGCGTCGCCTGTTCCAAAAACGTAAAGTCCAGGCGATTGTTGGCGGATCCATACACGTTTATCGAAGAACTGTACAGGACAATGAGACCCAGGAGAGCAAACGCGATGCCAACGCTGCATAGGATCAGATACTTCCACGCCGCTTCCAGGGCTTCCGCGCTCCTGTAAAGGGCCACCAGAAACGCAGACGTGATCGTGGTGGCTTCGATCGCGACCCAAACGATGCCCAGGTTATTGACCATCGGCACGAAATACATGGTGGCCACGAATCCGTGGAACCACGCGTAGTAGCTTCGCATCTGCCCGTCCTGGAGTTCGCCGTGCTGCATCTCTCGTTGGACATAGCCGATGGAGTGCAGGGCGCCTGTGAAGGAAACGATGCCAGTGATGAGAAGTATGAGGGCGCTGAGCGGATCGATAAAGAAAAACTGCCCTAAGGCGGAATAGGGGCCAGACGCTGTCACTGTCCACACCAACCATAGGGTTACAGTCACGGAGACCACGCTGCCAAGCAGATGAACCATCTCTCTATGATGCGGGCGTTTTGACATTGCGCACCCGAGGGCCGTCAGAAGGGGCACGGCCACAACCAAAATCGGCAACATGTCGATCACCCTCTCAGACGTTTCAATTTCTCAAGATTCATGCTGGAAAACTGTTCATCCATGCGAAGGGTGAGGGCGGCAATCAACACTACGATGACAAGCACATCGAGAAAAATCCCTATATCGACCATGAATGGCATGCCCAGGCTGGTCGACAGAGCCGCCAGAAACAGGCCGTTTTCAATCACGATGAGGCCGATGCCTTGCATCATGGCCTTCTGATGGGTAATCATGATGAGCACGCCGCTTAGCAGCATGCCAATGGCCACCGACAAATAGAGATTTGGCCCTTGGGCGGCGTCCAGTTGTGGAGTGACGTAGTAGCCGATCAACCACATGGCCAATACGCCCACAATCAACAAATCCCGGCCGAATGCTTTTTCCGCCTGTCGCCCGATGCCGACATGACGCAAAGCGCGATACAGGATGTACGGGCTTAGCCATGCCTTCACCAGCAGTGTTGCGATGGCGATCCAGTACAGTTCCGGACGGCCTGACTGAACCGCCAGGGCGAAAGTGTAGAGCGCCAACATGACGGATTGAAACGACAGCCACCGAATGGCCGACACGATGTACCGCACGGCAATCAGCCAACTCGTGCTCCCAATCAAGGCGATCGTTAGAAAGTCAAACCAGGCTTCCATGCCTATTCCACCCTCTCGCAACGAATCATTATTACAGCACAGTATCTGCCAACAGCGCCGCCGCCGCCAGGAGCAGGGCGAAACCCAGATAACGCGGAACCATGAAGATGCGCATTTTGGCGGACACACTTTCGGTGAAAGCTACGATGAAGGCCAGAAGCAGACACTTGACGGCCCAGAGCAGAAATCCCAGCGCGATTCCCATAACGCCAGTTCCCTGCGCGACGCCCCACGGAAAGAACACATCGATCAGGATGGTAAACCACAACACTTGACGGATGTAGGCTCCCCAGGTGACCAGAGCAAGATGGCGACCCGTGAGTTCCAGAGTCATGCCTTCGTGAATCATGGTCAGTTCGAGATGCGTATCGGGGTTGTCGACCGGGAGACGTCCGGTCTCCGCGAGTATAATCAGGAACAGGGCCACCATGGCCAAGACGCGTTGCGGACTGAAAAACAGACCCAAGTGCTGTTCGGAGGGCAAGCCAATTCCCGACAGAGCAAATGGGGTCGCGGTCAGTCCCGCCGCCAAAAGTGCGAGAAAGACGGTGGGTTCCGCCATAACGGCAAACAGCAGATCCCGACTGGCTCCCATACCGGCAAACGCGCTTCCCGAGTCAAGCCCGATGAGCACAAGGGAAAACCGTGCGCCTGCGAGCAAGTAAAGCAGGACAAACACGCTGCCTCCTGCGATGAGAATGTCGGAAGAGAAAGTCGCCACCGGGAGCGTGGCCGCCGCGCACGCCATGATCCCGGCCACAAGGTAGGGTCCGAGACTTGTGATCCATGAGGACGAAACGGACAGGACGGTACTCTTTACCCAATGTTTCCTCAGGTCTCGATAGGGCTGCCAAATGGCGGGCCCCTGTCGACCCTGCATGATGGCCTTGATTTTCCTGATGACACCTTGCAACAGCGGAGACAATAGAATAATCGCGAGAATCTGGGCGGCGGCTATGACTGTTCCCCTCATCGCGCCACCACCAGAAGAACGAGCACCGTCATGAACAGGTACAGGAGGTAGGCCCGTACGTGTCCATTTTGAACCCTTCGAAATATGGTTGTCGTGCTGACCACCAATTGCCAAACTGGGCGGTACAGGTATTGGATGGCGAACGGTATCGCGGCCGCGTGAAAGACTCGCCGAATGGGTTGGGAAAACCCGGGCGCCGTGTATGACATGGAAGGTGTCCTCTCTCCTCCGCACGTCCATGTTTGGACGCGCGTGACTCGCGACCGCCCCAGATACAGTCGCGGCAGTATCCCTGCCAACACCGCCGCTGCGGCGACGGTCGTATACAGAATGGGAATCGACCACATGGAGAAATGCGAATTGTACCCATACCACAGTCTCCATGCGTGGAACTGCAGAGACTGCGGCAAGCCGTTGTCAATGAAATTGACTGCGGCGGGGGGCCAAACACCTGCCGCGATGATCACGAGCAGTCCCGCAGCGAGACTGATACGCATTGTGATGGGCGCCTCTCGGGCTGTGGCTGCTTCCTCGGACCTGGCATCGGCGAGGAACCCGATGCCAAAGATGCGCAGAGCACTGAACACAGTCAACGCTCCGGTCGCAAAAAACGCCACTAACGCAAGCATCGTCACGGCGCCCACGGCGCTGTGCAGATGAGCGGCGCCGATGCGCGCGAACGCAGAAAACAGCATCCATTCGCTGACGAACCCGCCTCCGGGGGGCAAAGCGGAAAATGACAACAGGCCGCCGACGATAAAAATACTTGTCCACGGCAGTGTTTTTATAAGACCGCCCAACCTGTTCAGGGGCGCGGCGTGAGTCGCATAGAGCACCGCGCCTGCGCCCTGGAAAAGAAGACTTTTGAAGAAGGCGTGATTGAACGCCTGATAGATCGTCGCCGCCAGGGCGAATCCCGCCAGCACGGGTTGCCGGAGCGCCAACTCGACCAGCGTCATTCCGGCTCCGAGAAAGAGCAATCCCATGTTGTCAATGCTGCTGTAGGCGAGAATGCGTTTTAGACTCGCTTCCTGGCCCGCGTGAAGCGCACCCAGGAAGGCGCTGACTGCGCCTGCTCCGGCAACCAGGACGCCCCACCACAGAGCGGGAGCGCGGAGCCACAGCACGCTCACAAGCAGGAAGCCGTACAAAGCGGTCTTGATCATGACGCCAGACATGAGCGCCGACACATGGCTGGGAGCGGCCGGGTGCGCTCTTGGCAGCCAGATATGAAACGGCATGAGGCCGGCTTTGGCGGCAAAGCCAAGGAAGGCGCTGAGAAACACCAAATCCCGCGTCACAGGGGGGATCGCGCCAGCCGACTTTGCGAATACCGCGAACTCATAACTGCCGGTATAGGCGTGCAGGATGAAAAACGCCGTCAGCAAAAAAGCGGCGCCGAGTTGTGTCATGGAAGCGTAGATCAGACCGGATTTGACGGTCTCGCGGTCATGATAGTCATAGACGACCAGCATATATGATACGATTGACATGAGTTCCCACGCGAGGATAAACGTGAACACGTTCGCGGCGACGAATACCGCCGCCATGGATAACACAAAGCCGAGCAGGCCGACATCCAGCCAGACACCGTAGCGGCGGGATTCGTATTGCAGGCCGTAGCCCATTCCGTACACGGCTGCAAGAACACCGACGATGCCAAGCATGCAGAGAAACAATCCGCCAAAGGGAGTGAGGGAGACGACGACATGGGCAGGAACGCCCGAGAGGATCTCATGGTCCAGAATCGGAGATGCAGGAAACGCGTGTCGCACGCTCAGCCATCCAAGGGCGACAATTCCCAACGATATAAGTCCGGTCAGTGTCGATAGCAGAATATGCAGGGCTCGCAAATCACAAGATCTCCTTTTATTTCTATATTGTAAATTTATAAGATATACGTATTAAAGCACAGGGGAAAATCTATTTCAAGACTCATCGTCCAAAAGGGTCTGGGAAAAATGTGAACAGAATCAGCGAAAGGGGTCAATATGAGACTCCGTGGTCAGCGGCGAGGCCGTCGTGGTTTGCGTCCTGCGAAGGTGGCGCAGGACGCTCAGCGCTCGAGCGACGGAGGGAACTCACCAAGAGCGAACACAGGGGATCTGTCAGGCTCTCCAGAGACCGCTTCTCGGGGCCCAGCAGAGTCATGAACAGCACTTCATGGATCGCGCCAAGCCATGCGTAGGCCGTCAGATCGACATCGATTGGCATGATGGACCCATCGTCCACGGCGGTTTGCAGATGCTTCGCGATGAGTCTGGCGAATTGGCGGTGAGCCGCGTAGACATGCTGATCAAATATCTTGCCTAGGCCGGTCGCCTCCACGAAGAGGAGACGGGTGGCTTTTTCATGCCTTGAAAATGTTCCAAGAACGGTGTGAAGAGCTCCCTCGATTTTGTCGATGGCGCCCTGGCGGGCGTCGATCGCGTCTTCAACATCCCGCACGATGCGCTGCACGAGCGTCTGCAGCAATGCCTCAAAGATCGCCTTCTTACTGGGAAAATGAAAATAGAAGGCGCCTTTGGACGTATCGGACTCCTTGGCGATATCGTCGATTAACGCATTCGTATACCCCTTTTCAGAAAATACGTCCATCGCTGCGTCCAGGATGCGTTTGCGGGTCGATTCTTTGTCGCGGTTGCGCACTGTTAACCATACCTCCTGTGGCTGTGACGGGAAGCCAATCGCGGTTAGCGCATCTGGAATTCATACCCGAGTGCGCGAAAGCGTTCGCACAAATCCTGAATGTGAGCCTCATTGCGAGTTTCAGCAGCCAGTTCGACCTCGACCTGTCCGAGCACGAGGGCTTGTCCCAGACGGTGGTGTTCGATGGATACGATGTTGGCGCCTGCCTGCGCGACAGCGGTCACAAGAGCCGCCAGCGATCCGGGACGATCTGGCACCGTGGTCACAAAGCGTACATGTCTGCCAGCGGCTACGAGTCCGTGCTCAATGATCCGCGACAGGAGCATGACGTCGACATTGCCTCCGGAAAGGACGACGGCCACTTTTTTATCGCGGTGTGGCAAATTGCCTCTCATGACTGCTGCGACCGCGGCCGCGCTGGCCCCTTCGCTGACCACTTTGGAGCGCTCAAGCAGCAAGACCATCGCCCTCGCGATATCTTCATCCTCCACGAGCCATACGTCGTCTATCGCCTCACGCGCGGTTTGCCAGGGGAGAACGCCGGGGCGTTTCACGGCAATGCCATCGGCGATGGTGGACACGCTGTGCAACGACGTCAACTCATGGCGATCGAGCGACGTTCGGAAGCAGGCCGCCCCTGAGGCCTCGACGCCATATATCTGGATGGCGGGATTGATCGATTTGGCGGCCATGGCGATTCCGGCGATCAGGCCACCTCCGCCGATCGGTACGACAATCGCATCGAGATCGGGCGCTTGTTCCATCAGTTCCAGTCCCAGGGTGCCTTGACCGGTAATGATGTGCTCGTCGTCAAAGGCGTGTATGAATGTCATGCCCGTTTCGTCACGCAACTCACAGGCCTTTGCGTACGCGTCATCATAGCTTTGTCCATAGAGTACGATTCGCGCGCCGTATCCGCGCGTTGCTTCGACCTTTGAGAGCGACGCGGCCTCGGGCATGACGATCACGCAGGGGATTCCGAGCATGCGAGCGGCATAGGCGACACCTTGCGCGTGGTTCCCAGCGGATGCAGCGATAACCCCCGCCTTGCGATCAGCCTCCGCGAGCCTGGAAATTTTGTTGTAAGCGCCCCGAATCTTAAAGGATCCGGTACGTTGCATGTTCTCCAGCTTAAGATATATATGATTGCCAGTCAGGTGGCTGAGCGTCTGCGAGTAATCAAGCGGAGTTCGTACGATTACCTTATGCAACCGCTCTGCGGCCTCCCGGATCGCGCCAAGGGTGATGCTCATCGATTCGCCCCCAAAAATTCTGGATTTGGTCTTTGCTCGTGGTCTACTCTGTGTTACATTGTAGCAAAAAACGTGCAGCAGAGGGGGGGTAGACACGAGTGACAGAAGATGGGCAACAACAATCTGCGCAAACCGACGTGGCGCTGCGGCTGCTGTCCCAGGTGAGGCCCGAGTTGCATCGCATTAGGCCATATGTGCCTGGACGACCGATTGCGGATGTACAGAGGGAGTTCGGGCTTTCCGCAGTTTCCAAGCTCGCTTCCAATGAAAACCCTCTCGGCCCGTCTCCCAAGGCTGTGACCGCCATTTTGCGGATGCTCGGAGAACTCAATCGCTATCCAGATGGCGCCACCCAGGATATCCGCTCGGTCATCGCGGACCACGTGGGGCTAACGCCTTCCCATGTATTTATCGGCAATGGGTCGGACGAGATCATCAAGCTGATCGCGGAGACGTTTTTGTCACTCGGCGATGAGGTGGTGACGCCGTTTCCGTCGTTTGCGCAGTACAGCTTTGGGGCGAATATCATGGGCGCCAAGGTGGTGGATGTACCGCTGACCGAAGAATTTCGGTACGATTTACCGCGAATGCTTGCGAGCATAACAGAACGCACCAAAATCATCTTTCTGTGCTCTCCGAACAATCCTACAGGCACCTGGCTCACACATGCGGAAGTCGCAGATTTTGTGGGGCAAGTGCCGGATCACGTGGTGGTCGTGTGCGATGAGGCCTACATCGAATATGTGGATGAACCAGATCCGCTCGATTCGCTGCAGTTTGTCCGGGAAGGCAGGACAGTCCTGTCCTTGCGGACATTCTCGAAGATGTATGGCCTGGCAGGGATTCGTCTCGGATACGCGTTGGGTGATCCTGGCCTGATCAACTACATGCACCAGGTGCGCGAACCATTTAACGTGAACTCCGTCGCTCAGGCGGCGGGTGTCGCGGCCCTGTCAGATACAGAGCACGTCGCGCGTTGCAGGGCCGCGAATCGCGCGGGACGCGAACAGTTTTACGAGGGATTGACTGCTCTTGACATCCCGCACATCCCAACCCAAGGCAATTTCCTGATCGCCGATGTGGGCGATGGCCTTGCAGTGTTTGAGCAGTTGCAGCGTCGCGGCGTGATTGTGCGCGCTGGATTTCCCGGGTTGGATCGTTATGTGCGGATCAGCATCGGCACCGCCGAGGAAAATGAACGCTGTCTGCAGGCGTTGGCGCAAGTGATTGGATCCAGAGACAGAGTGTTATAAAGGAGAGAGCTTAGATGACGGAGGACCGGTTGAAAGAATTGCGGGGGCAGCTCGATGAAATCAACAGCGAATTGCTTGCGTTGCTGAGCCAGCGGGCGGACATTGTGGAACGCATTGGTCACATTAAACACTCTCGCGGCATGGTGGCGTTTGACCCGGAACGGGAGAAACAGCAGCTTGATCGACTGGTGGCAGAAAATCCGGGGCCTTTTAATGACGGCACGATTCGACATCTGTTCAAGCAGATTTTCCAGGCGTCCCTCGGTCTGCAAGAGGAGCAGAGGCGGCTCCTTGTCAGCCGTTCCCGCACTGCCGTCGATACTGTTGTGACGGTGCGCGGCGTCGACATTGGCGGAGGCAAACCGGTTGTGGTCGGCGGACCGTGTTCCGTCGAAACGCCGGAACAGATGGAGAAAGCAGGGAAGGAGCTGCAGGCGCAGGGTATTCTCCTGATGCGGGGCGGCGCTTTCAAACCAAGAACATCTCCTTACGATTTTCAGGGGTTGGGCGAGTCGGGTCTGAAGCTGTTGAAACAGACGGGGCAAAAATACGGCATGGCTGTGGTCTCTGAGATCGTGAGTCCCAATGACGTGGAGATGGCTCTGCAATACGTGGATATGATCCAGGTGGGCGCCCGCAACATGCAGAATTTTGAACTGCTGAAAGCTGTCGGCGCGACACGAATACCTGTCCTGTTAAAACGGGGGCTGTCAGCGACCATAGAAGAACTGATCTACGCGGCAGAGTATATTGCGTCAGGCGGCAACGAGAAAATCGTTCTTTGTGAACGCGGCATACGCACGTACGAAAGAGCGACGCGAAACACGCTGGATATCTCTGCTGTGCCCATTTTGAAACAGGAAACGCATCTGCCGGTTCTTGTGGACGTGACGCACTCGACCGGACGTAAAGACATCATGATTCCTGTGGCGAAGGCGGCGCTGGCGGTAGGAGCGGACGGCGTTATGGTGGAAGTGCATCCGGAACCCAGCGTCGCGCTGTCAGATGCAAAGCAGCAACTGAACTTCGAGGAATTCGCTGCGTTCATGCAGGCGCTTCGCGAGAGCGGACTGATCCCCCGGCTGGAGACAGTCGGCAACTAGCAATTGCGGCGTATGGTGAGGCGGCCTCGGTTTCTCGCGCGGCCGCCTCGACCATTTCGCGGTTCGATTTCGTCGCGAGATAGGCGCCAGAACCCATGGAGATCGCGCTTGCAATCATTCCGGCAAGCCCCGACACAAGTACGGCGCGATCGGTGTCGCTAAACCCGGAAACACCTGGAATAATCCCGAACAGAACTCCCAATCCGTCGTTGGCAGATGAACGCTAAAGTCCATGGTACAATAGTACTCATAGGCAGGCAAGATTTGTTTGCGGCATATGAAACCTTTTCGTTTTGGATTCGTAAATACATGTAGTACCACAAGGGAGGTTATTGGTATGGCGGTTTTTAAGAGGATTCGCGACATCACGGCCGCGTCCGTTAACGACATGCTCGACAAAGCTGAGGATCCAGTCAAGATGATCAATCAGTTTCTGCGCGACATGGAAGAAGAGATTTCAGAAGCCGAGGTGGCGGTCGCAAAGCAGATCGCGATTGAGAAACGGTTTCTGGAACAGCGCGACGAGGCTAGGGCGCTGGTCGAAAAACGACAGGAGCAGGCGGTCAAGGCGCTTGAACTGGGCAATGAAGAACTCGCCCGCAAGGCGCTGCAGGATAAGAAGGATCAACAGGAGAAAGCGGACACGTACGGCAGCGAGTATGACAAATCAAAGGCGATGGCCGACGATCTTCGGCATAAGCTGGACCAGATGAAAGACGAATTTTTGAAAATGAAGGGCAGGCGTGAGATGCTCGTTGCTCGCGCTGACGCGGCGAAGGTGCAAAAGCAGATCAATCACACGATGGGCAGCTTTGGAACGGAGAGCGCCGCCCGCGGATTTTCGCGCATGGAGGAGAAAGTGAACCAGCTTGAGGCGGAAGCCGAAGCGAGCAATGAACTGCGGACACCCTCCAAGTCTCTGGATGATGAGTTCAAACACTTGGGAGACAACGGAGTCGAAGATGAACTGGCAGCGCTGAAGGCCAAGATGGCGGAAAAGAATCAGCCGTAAGGGAGACGTGCCGACCGTGCTTGCAAAAGGGCGTCGGGATATCGATGCAAGCCGGTACTTTGATTGACGCCATTGTGGAGAGTGTTCTTGCGTGAGCGGCTGATGCCGATTCCAGGCGTCCGGCGCACAGGTCTGAGTCAGGAAAAGCGGGTGTCGTGCAAACTGCGTGCGACGCCCGCGTTTATGCGACAGCGGATGGTAGCCCAGGCGGATTCGATAAGATTTGCCCTAATAAACCCCCCAGATTGTTCTTGCGCTTTGTATAGGGTACCCAATATGATAGAGATTACAAACCATACCATTTTGCCTGGAAGGGGCGCGAGAGATGGGCTCCCTCATCTGGTTGATTCTTGCGGTGGTGCTCGGGGCAATCGAACTGATGAGCACTACGTTTATTCTGCTCTGGGTGGCGATAGCGGCCCTGATCACTGGGCTTCTCGGTCTGCTCGTTCACTCGTTTGGCGCTCAGTTGAGCGTGTTTGCCGTACTGTCCGTGATTTTGCTGTTGCTCACCCGTCCCCTGGTGCGGCGATGGCGCGGAACCGGCGCGTCCACGTATCAGTCCAATGTGCAGCAGTTGGTTGGGGAGCAGGGGATTGTCGTAACAAGGCTGTCCGGAGGGAGAACCGGTATGGTTCGGGTAGGGAACGATGTGTGGAGCGCTCGCGGCGATTTGTCCGACACTCAGATGGAACCCGGGGAGCGCGTGCGCGTTGTCGCGGTAAAGAGTTCTCTTCTGATCGTCAGCAAGGTGACGCAGGGGCAGTAACGATGTGTTTCAGAAAGTTTTCGGAGGAGGAGTCACCATTGTATGCACTCACAAATCTAGTGCTTCTCATTGTCGTTGTGCTGATTATTCTGCTGTTGGTCTGGCGTTCAGTCCGCATCATTGGACAGCAGACGGTGGCGATCATTGAGCGGTTGGGCCGCTATCATCGAACGCTTGGTCCAGGCCTGAACCTGATTTTCCCCTTCATTGACCGCGTAAAGAAAAACCTGGATCTGCGCACCCAACAGGTGGCGATTCCGAAGCAGGAGGTAATCACGCGGGATAATGTCAATATAAACATTGAGACGGTATTTTTTTACACCGTGATCGACCCGCAACAGGCAACCTACAATATCCAGAACTTTGTGCAGGGCATTCAAAACATTACGGCGTCAAACA
>JAJZEE010000112.1 GCA_021805735.1 Bacillota bacterium | reverse complement strand
CAACGCATGATCCGGCCAGGCATAGCAGGAACGACCGTATTTTTCAGGACACAAGGAGGTTGTCACTCCCTGTCGAATATTATATTTAGAGAGAACTGAACCCCGTTCATGACCATCTTTTACCCAATGAAGGAATCGCGACATCCGGGTTCCCCTCATGGGCGTGAAGAGACAGGATGCGGGTGATCATTCCGGCGCAGGCTGTTCTGCAGCACAAACGGGGGACATGTGATAAACCACATTTCGGCAGGCGCACTGCAGTACATATCGTGTTTGATTAAAGCCTCAAACACGATATGTGGGATCATAGCGCTTGCTGTGCGGACTTTATCACATGTCCCCGAGGAAGGAGTGATCTCATGAAACGACATCATGGTCTCCCAGCTTTTTCCCTTCAGACCGGGGTTTTGTTCGTCGTGTCTTTGATTCTGATTGACCTGGGCGTCTTTTGGAACATATCGTGGGAAGACTACACGCAACTGGTCTATTTGATCCACACGGTTGACCCGTATCGCGTCGTGGCCATGCGGCTCAACACCGACTTTGTCCACTATGACGGCGCGTTAAATATGTATGCTGGACTGGATACGAAGTCGCCCCCCGCGCTCCGGCAGGCCACATGGCGCGCCGCTCTGGCCGATGCCCAGGCCTTTACGCAGACGTATCGCGAAGCTTGGGAACAGGCCCCGGCCCCAGGTCTGCGCCCGCAACTCCGGACGATCGAACGCAACTGGACCCGGTATCAACATTTTGCCGCCCAAGTCAAAATCGCCATGACCAAGCATCGCTATCTGCAAGCCCTGGTGCTGCAGGATGTGCAAAATGCCGCGGCCACTGCGGCTCTCAACCAGTCGTTGTCTCGGTTGGAGAACACCGTCAATGCGCAAACGGTCGCCATCGCAAACAGAGTTCAGGCCCGCGCAGCCGCCAATCGCCTGCTGGTCCTCCTTTTCCAGGGCGCTGTACTAGCCATCATACTGGGGGGAGCGTGGAAGATTCGCGCCGCGACCCGACGCCTTTTGGACGTGCTCGCGTCCACGACCCAGGGCGATTTCAGCGGAACCCTGGCGCCATCCTGGATCCGGGAACATGACTTGGTCCGCCAGGCGCTTGACACCATGCGCGCCTCCATCAAGGAAACCCTGACCGTGTTGCGCCAGACCAGAGACGAGCAGGATCTGGTCATCGCTTCGCGCACCGAGACGCTCCAGCAATACGCGACGACCGTTGAGAAGGTGTTGGATTCTACGCAACACATCTTGAAGACGTGGAACAATGAGAACGCCATTGTTGAGATTAAGCAGGCCATTTTGGAGACGTTAAACGCCCAAGGATGCGTGTCCTTGGACAGAGACACAGGCGAGGAACAGGATCGGTGGGGTGCGGTGCCCTGGGCTATTAACAGAACCCCGCCCCCCATTTGCCAGGTCTTGCCCCTTGCCGGTTCCACCCGCATCGGGCTCGCGGCGGATTACCCGCATGTGGATGCTCTCCTGGTTCCCTGGCGCCCGTATCAGGCGGGCCGCAGTGTTCTGGTCATCCTCCTCGACCAGCCACAGACGGGAACAGCGATCGACCAGGAACTTGTCGACCTGACGATCATCCAGGCCGAAACTCTGTGGACGACAATCCTGTTGTTCCGCGAGACGCAAAATCAGGCCATTACAGACGGTCTCACGAACCTTGGCAATCGCCGTTTATTTGAGTCGATGCTGGCCCAACGCACGCCGCTGCACCCGATCAATCCGTTCCCATTTCAATTGGTGTTGGTGGATTTGGACAATTTAAAGTCCATCAACGATACACAAGGACATGCAGCCGGAGACCACGCGCTAAATCAGATTGCGCGCGCCCTGGAATTCGCCTGTGAGGGGCGGGGACGGGCCTTTCGCATTGGCGGCGATGAATTCGCCATCCTGCTTGAAGAACACGATCCGCAGGCGGCCTCAGCCGTCGTTACCCAGGCACAGACGCGCCTCGGGCGCGACTTGACCATGTCCGCGGGCGCTGCCCTGTACCCGACGGCGGGCGTCAATGCGCATATGCTGTTTCGGACAGCCGACTGGGCTCTGTATCAAGCCAAGAACCATGGACGCGAACAGCTTTGTTACGCGACATTTGATACTCTGCTGACAGCCTTGCGCGAGGACAACACTATGGACACCGCTCTCGTGCTGGCCGCCCTGTTGGACAACAGGCTGGGCCATACCGATGACTATACCCTGCATATGGCGCAAACGGCTCGACGCCTCGCTCTGGCCATGAACATGTCGGCCAACCAGCAGGAAGTCCTGTGGTTGAGCACACTGCTCCACGATTACGGCAGGCTCGCTGGACGCGAACCCAACACCGCAGACGTTCCTGTCGCGAAGGACGATCCCTCACGGCTTGGACCTCCGCAAATTACGGAAGATCCTCTCCACGCATTCTCCCAATTGCAGGATGTGGCCGTCTGCATCTCCGCCTTCCCAGAGCAGTGGGATGGCTCTGGGCCCCACCACCTGCAGGGACCGGCGATTCCCATCGAATCGCGCGTCCTCGCCGTCGTGGACGCGTTTTTCCGGTTCCGCCACCAGAATCCTGAGCGAACGGTTGACGAGGCCAATGTATGGATACGGCGACACGCCGCTACGGCATTCGATCCCAAGGTCGTCACGGCATTTCTCTCATGGGAATCTTCGCATCCGCTGTAAGTCTCGCGTCGGTCATGTCCCGTTCGCGGACGTGCCAGAGAAGGAAATCGAGTATCGAGGACGAATAGGAAACAGACAGTTAATTTGGAACTTGAGGTGGCAGAATGGCATTCCTGGACGAGTTGTGGGTCGCATTGCAACCTGTCGTGAGTCTCAATACCGGATCTGTGCTCGGTCATGAAGCTCTAATCCGGGGCCCAGGCGGGTCAGACTGGGAAACTCCGGACAAGATCTTTGCCTGGGCTCACCGGGTTGGGCAGGTTGCGACCCTGGAAGCGCGATGCCGCCAATTGGGATTGGATGCCCTCGTCAACACGTTGCCTGAGGGGCAAACCTTATTTCTAAACGTCGACGCGGGGTTCGAACAACTGCCGTTGGATCTTCTGCAACGCGATTTGCCTCCCTCGCGCGTCGCCCTGGAGATTTCCGAGCGCGCCCCTATTACTCGGCATTCCCCAGCGCTGAAGATCATCGATCAATGGCGGATGAAGGGCCATCCGATCGTCCTGGATGATTATGGCTCAGGATACGCGTCGCTGGGCATGGCCATCACCGTGCATCCGGATATTTTGAAGTTGGACCGCGAGATGATTGCGGGGGTCGATCACGACCCGTTCCGGTATGACGTTCTCCACAGCATGGTTGCCCTCTGGCACGACAAGAACGTGCGTCTGGTCGCTGAAGGTGTGGAAACCGCAGAAGAATTGGCCGCTTTGCAGTCTCTCGGTGTTGACTATGGCCAAGGGTATTTTCTGGGTAAACCGCAAGCAGCCCCGCGTCACGGTCTGATACACGCAGCCGCGCGAAACCGGGAACCGTTATCGGACGACTGCAGGAACAGCCCTTATCAGGAACTGCTCAACTGGTCCACTCAGGATCAAACTGAATGGGTGACTTATCGGGGAGAGTTGGCGCTTATACGCCAGGCGTTTTTTGCCATTGTCAACCCGCTCCTGAACGATTCCCTTCCGGACGGACGGTGGCGCAAAGCACCCGTCGACCGTCTCAAAACGCTCGTCCAGTCGTATGGAGCGGACCTCATTGGCGATCCACGCGATCCCACGGTTCGCGAACGCGCGAGACAGTTGGGGCGAGATCACCGGCAGGCGGGCATTTCCCCCGGCTGGTACGTCACGCTGTATAACTACTATTTTCAGGCGTATCATCGCGTGCATGCTGGCAACGACTCTGCACGCCCGCAGTTGAGTCTGTTCCGCAAGCGCTGGCTCTGGGATGTCGCCGATACCCTGGACGCGTATGACGACGCCTTAAAACCGTAGATGACAACGGGGCTGACGCCGCAATGCGCCGGGGAGTTCTGATCCCTTTTTGAATAACCTCTAAGAGAGGCGACGTCTGTTCGACTCGCTTGGTCTCTCTTGTGTGTTGCGCCTGTCAGATACTGTGCGCCAAACGCCGTAGCGCAGCGAGCGCGTCGGTAAAGACGTCGGGAGGAGCCGAGTGGAAAGTGAGCCGCTCAAAGGTTCGTGGATGCGTAAATCCCAAGGTTCGGGCATGCAGCGCCTGACCACTGAGTTGCAGCGGATCCCGCGTCGCGTACAGCGGGTCGCCCGCGACCGGATGGCCGATATACGCCATGTGAACGCGTATCTGATGCGTCCTTCCGGTCTCCAGCCGGAGTTCCACATAACTAAAATTCAGGAGCCGCTCGAGCACCTTAAAGTGTGTCACTGCCGGACGGCCCGATCCTGGCGCAACGACGGCCATCTGTTGCCGCCTGCGCGGATCACGGCCGATTGGCGCGTCGACCAGTCCTCGATCCGGTCCGATCTTGCCATGGACGATCGCCTCGTAGACACGCGTAACCGAGTGCTCGCGCAACTGCTCCGAGAGGGAAACGTGCGCGAGGTCTGTTTTGGCCACCACAAGCAGACCGCTTGTGTCTTTGTCGATTCGATGCACAATACCCGGTCGCAGTGCTCCGCCAATACTCGACAGACCGCCCATGTGACCCAACAGCGCGCCAACGAGTGTACCGCGCGTATGCCCTGGAGCGGGATGAACGACCATGCCGCGCGGTTTATTGACAACAAGCAGATCACCGTCTTCAAAACGGATGTCCAGTGGAATGTCCTCGGGAACGACATCAATCGGTTCGGGTTCCGGCACAGTCACGCATATTTCCTGTCCTGCGCGCAGTTTGGCGCTCGCCCGTACCGTGAGACCGTCCACAGTCACGCACCCGTCGGCAATTAGCTGCTGCACGTAGGCGCGCGACCACGCCCCCGCCGCCGCAATATATCGATCCACCCGTTCACCGTCTGCTTCAGCCACAAAGCGCCCGGTTATGGGAGCAAAAGACGTCTCACTGTCTTCATCGGTCTCACAATCTGGCATCGTCAGCCTCCTCCTGTCCCGTCGCCCCGCTTTCGCCGCCCACCGCACCGCGCCGCGCATCCTTCGCGTCGCCTGTATCTCGCGCGCGCCAGGCTCTATACACGAGATAAATCACCGAGAGTACAATGCTAGTGTCCGCCAGATTGAATACTGGGTAATGGATGATGCTTATGTACACATAGTCGACCACGTACCCCAGACGGATGCGGTCGATCAGATTGCCGAGAGCCCCTCCCAGCAGCATGCCGAGAGCCACTTGCAATCCCCATTTTCCGCGGGCGTATCGCCTGTCAGCATAGATGATCACCCCGATCACGATCAACGCGACCACGGTAAGCAACACTCTTTGGTTAAGCAGGATACTGAACGCAGCCCCCCTGTTTTGCACATAGAGCAGTTCCAGGACCCCTGGCCAAATCGAAATGGCCGAATTTAGTGTCATGTGTGTCGTGACTAGCCACTTAATAACCTGATCCAGGCCAGCCACGATGAACGCTACCAAATAGACCAACAGTCTGCCCCCTCACGCGTCCATTCATCGTACCATGAGGGCCCTGGCATCAACAAGCGGATACGTCAGTCTGGCAATTGCGACTTATACTCTTGATTCGATATTTGTTCAATAGGGTCCACATAGCCTGATCCTTCAGCGTACAGTTCATCGTCGATGGGAGAGTCGGGATCTCTCCTGGCGTTCATGCGAGCCACGGCCTGCCACGTATCTTCGCCGTCAAACCCGGTATAATCGCGTTCATCCATATTCGTACGCCCGAAGGGGGGCCACAGAACCTCCTCCTCGATCGGTCGATCGTGACTCTGCACCCCTTGCGATTGTCTGTTTGCACACCTGATGCACAGGGCGGCCGCAGGTTCCGCTTCCAGTCTGGACGATTCGATCATCCCCAAGCAACGCGCGCACTGTCCATAGGTTCCTTCGTCCCATCGACGCAAAGCCTGTTCAATCGCCTCCATGCGCAGCAAATCGTGCTCACGCAGCGCTGCATCCTTGGCGCGTTCAAACATCTCTGATCCGAGATCCGCAGGGTGCTGATCATATCCGGACAGTTCTCCCACCGAGTCATTCAGCGAATCATCCAACCCATACCGATGATTCTCGCGCAGTCTGTTCTGGATTTCTTCACGCTCTTTAGCCAATGCCTTGCGCGCCCTGGTCAATTCATCCATACCGCCGCACCCCCTTCTGGCAGGAAATCGGACTACATCGTAGGCGTGTGCAGTTGCGCCTGAACAATGCGCACCACATCTGCGATGTACGTTCCGATTACCGGCAAATTCCACACCGACAGTTTTTGCATGATGACAATCAACAATGCGGCCAACAGTGTAAACCCGAGACCGATCCCCACCCCACGCGCCAGACCGCCGACAAAATTGAGCCAGATGAGTCTCCTGGGTCGTTGCAGAAGTTGTACATAAGCGCCAAAATTGACCCGTTCAAAATAGTCGCTCAATTTCTCCATATTGCGAGTTTCGGTTCGATGTCGATCCACTTGCAACAATCCTCACCACTTTCCGGCGGCAAATCCCGATATTAGGATTCCCACGGGGAGACTGCCTATGCGATTGACCGCAGAACAGCCACATCCAACTGTCAAAGGATGTTCAACGCACAGCAATGATTCCCCATTGTAGGCGGGGAGAATCCATGGGATAGTGAGGTTAGGAAGAAAGGAGTTGTATTGCTTGCGCAACCACTTGATCCGCTCTGCCGCGACAGTGCTCATCTGGATAGGCGGCATTGAAGTGGTCAGCAGTTTTGTCGTGAAACAGCTCTTTAATTACGATCTCTCCTTCACCCCCTATTTCCTTGCCATGGGTCTACTCGGACTTTTGATGCTGGTCGTCGCGCGTCTGGTATGAAAAAGAGCACCGCTCGATGACTCTTGCGATGCGTCTCCATGAAATACTTTTGCAGTCCAGTAAATCGTTATATCCCCAACTCCGCTAGAATGGGGGCGCACCGCCCGCAAATTCCCGGATAATTGGCATCACAGCCGACATCCTGTCTGACGTGCCAGCACCGTTCGCACTTTTGTCCGTCTGCCACAGCAACCGTTACTGCCAACAATTCCGATCGAAGGGCCTCTGCCGGGGCCTCTTTCGCGCTTCCCCGCAACTGAACATCTGACACAATCAGCAGTTCCTTCCACTGTTCCACAGACAGCGTCGCCACCCCGGTGTCCGCGAGTCCGTAAAGCTCTACGCGAGCGCCCAGAGACTGCCCAATGCGCTTGTCCTGGCGAGCGGTTTCGAGCGCCTGCAGGACGACGTTCCGAACATGCAGGACACGGCTCCAGGACTGAGCAAGATCGTCGCGCCAATAGGCGCCAGGAAGTTCTCCCCATTCGGTCAACTGCACCGTTGGCAACTCCACGTCATGACAATAACTCCAGATCTCTTCGGCCGTAAATGTCAGAATGGGCGCGATCAAACCCAGCAGCGTATGCAGGCACTCGCGCATGACGGTCTGGGTAGCGCGACGTTTTTGCGAATTGGCCCGTTCCACATAGAGCGCGTCTTTGGCAACATCCAGGTAGAAGCTCGACAGGTCGCTGGCGCAAAAATTCTGCACCGCCTGATAGACCACATGAAACTCGTAGGTTCGATACGCCTCCTTGCATCTTTGTTGAAGTCGTGCCAGTCGATCCAGCAAGAAATGGTCGATATCGCCCAAATCGTCATAGGATACCCGATGGGTTTCCGCAAAATCAGACAGATTGCCCAGCAGGAAGCGAAAGGTATTGCGCATCTTCCGGTACACTTCCGACACTTGCTTTAAAATTGAGTTGGAGATGCGCACGTCCGCGCGATAATCGACAGAGGATACCCACAATCGTAAAATGTCGGCGCCCATCTGATTGATGACTTGAAGCGGATCAATGCCGTTGCCGAGACTCTTGGACATCTTACGGCCCTCTCCGTCCACGATAAATCCATGCGACAGCACTTGCCGATAAGGCGCCTGGCCCGTCACAGCGACTGCTGTGGACAGTGAGGAATTAAACCAGCCCCTGTACTGATCAGACCCCTCCACATAGAGATCAGCCGGCCATGACAAATCGGAACGCTGCCGGAGCACAGCCATATGGCTGGAACCCGAATCAAACCAGACGTCCATGATGTCCGTCTCCTTGCGCCACTCTGCGCCGCCGCACGCGCACACAGCATCTGGAGGCGCCAGTTCCGTCGCGGTTTTTGCAAACCACGCCTGCGAGCCCTGCTCCGCAAAGAGCTCTGCCACATGCTCCACCGACGCGCGGGTCAACAGCGGCGCTTCGCATGATTCACAGTAAAAGACGGGGATAGGAACCCCCCACGAACGCTGCCTGGAAATACACCAGTCAGTCCTGTCCGCAACCATGTTGTGAAGTCTGACCTTGCCCCAGGGAATGGCCCAGTCAACCCGTTCAATTTCCCGGAGAATATTTTCCCGAAACGCTTCAATCGACGCGAACCATTGTTCCGTGGCCCGGTAAATGACGGGATTCTTGCAACGCCAACAGTGCGGATACTGGTGTTCCAACTTGTGATTGGCAAGCAGCGCCCCTCGTTCTGACAGCGCCTCAACGATCGCAGGGTTTGCCTTGGCATAAAACAGGCCGGTAAAGGGCGCTCCATCTTCCGTGAAGTGTCCACGGTCATCAATGGGGGCGAAGATCGGGAGCTGATAGCGCAGTCCGATCTGATAATCGTCCATGCCATGACCCGTCGCCGTGTGCACAGCGCCGGTGCCCGCGTCGAGAGTGACGTGATCGCCCATAACCACCAGCGAATCGCGATCGTACAGAGGATGTTTGGCGACCAGCCGCTCCAGCTCCATCCCTTTATGCGTACTGATGACGCGCATTGGCTCATCCTGCCACCCAAGTTCTTTCAGCACCTGGGCGACGAGCGCCTGGGCGACGAGCAACTTGCGTCCTGCTACTTCAATCAGCGCATAGTCAAAGTTGGGGCCAAGCGCGATGGCCACATTGGCCGGAATCGTCCAAGGCGTCGTCGTCCAGATCACGATCTCGGCGTCGTCGGGAAGTATGGAACCGCCGCTGCGCAACGCAAAGGCGACGTAGATCGAGGGGGACACCCGGTTTTCATACTCAATCTCCGCTTCCGCGAGCGCCGTTTCGCACGACGGACACCAGTAGACGGGTTTGCGTCCCTTGTAGATGTATCCCCGTTCCGCCATCACCCCGAACACGCGCACCTGAGCCGCCTCGTACGAGGGATCCATGGTCACATACGGATGGGCGAAGTCTCCCCGTACGCCGAAGCGCTGAAACTGCCGCTTTTGCAGTTCGATGTAGTCGCGCGCGTAATCTGCGCACGCCTGTCGAAACGCGACGATGCTCACATCGTGGCGATTCAGCTTTTGGGCCTTGATGATCGCGTTTTCAATCGGCAATCCGTGCGTGTCCCAGCCGGGCACATACGGCGCGTCATACCCATCCATGGAACGCGACTTGACAATGATATCCTTGATGATTTTATTCAGCGCATGACCAAGATGCGTGTCGCCGTTTGCATACGGCGGGCCGTCGTGAAGGACGTATGTGGGTTTGCCCTTCTTGCTTTGCTGCACCAGGTCATAGAGGTCAAGTGCACGCCATTTGTCCAATATCTCCGGCTCCCGCGATGGCAGGTTACCCCGCATCGGAAAGTCCGTGTGCATGAGATTTAAGGTTTTATCGTATTCCATCGTCATTCCTCCACATGTACGTTCACCCATAAAACAAAAAAGCCCGCATCCCCATAGGGGCGCAGACAGAAGTCGCGAGGTACCACCCTAATTCACGAAACAGTAAAGACAACACTTCTGCTTCGCCTCATTGGCGACGCTTTAACGGGCGTGATCCGGCACAGTTACTGACCAACCTGTTCAAGTCGGCGTTCGCTTCGCGTCTCCAGGACGATCTTCACACGGCAGCCGCTGACTTGGCTCTCACCTTACCCAAGCTCTCTTTGCAGTTCGCGCCGTGCTACTGTTCCTCTCATCGACCACAATCTTGCACTTGTGCTTACAGTACACGAAAACCGGTCTGATCGCAAGCCCCTCGCACGGCCGTTCCTGCCAACCGGATTCATATGCTGTGCCCCTGCTCAGACACGGCTACGCCGAACTCGCGACGGGCACAGCATATGAATCCTGACGAGCGGGTTTTTCATTCCACTGATGGTGGCGCGAAGCGCCATGGAAGTCTATCCCGCATTCCAGAGCACGTTCAAACGACCGACGAGTCTTCAGCGCATCTGCTCTTTGATTTCTTGCATAACGTCTTGGAGCGGAATGTTCCACTCAAGAAAGTGATGCAGATGCTCATACACAAACGTATACACAATGATAATTTCTCTGGATTTAAGCAGAGGCATATTGAAAAAATTCAAGTATTTCTGATGCTTTTTACCGCTACGCTCACCAAAACCACAAAGAGTAATTCGGCGACGAGCAAGATAAGCATGAACACGTTGGGAGAACCATCAACAATGATTCCGATCAAGCGACTGACAGCGATCGAACTGAAAACAAGCCATGATGCCATCAGACCCATATAGGTGAATGATGACTTGCGGGCGCAGAGCCCAAAGAAAACACCGATGCCTAACGCCATCCCCCCATAGGTCGCGCGCATGTCAGTGAGTGCATTCATAGCGTTCGGAGCAGCGCCGGTTATTAACTTTGAGAGAAATTCCGGAGCTATGACAAAACCGACGCCGAATGCCACAAATAGAGCGCAATTCACCCACAGGAGCATCTTTGAAAATGTCATTTTTTATCCCTCACCGTCCTGGATACTCGCAGTCTGCGTTACAGACATTCTGTAAGTTCAGGCATGCCCAGCACGGCGGCAACGTTGCAAAGCATGCCCTTTGCCAAAAAAGCACTGACCTGCGGTTGCGTGTTCCGGATGCCGGCAGTCATGAGTCGCTGCGTTACCACGTCTTTCACCCGTCTCATGCTGCTGCGCATCGCCTGTCGAATTGGTTCGTCACGAATGCCCTGCGCCTGAACCTGAAGCACGATCTCGTTGCGGTGTGTGCGCGTGAGTTCGACGTATGCGCGACCCATCTCTTCTGCCAGTTGTTCTGGCGATGCCTGCACTTCCGAGAAGACGCGCACAATACGGTCCGTTGCGCGCTCAAGCGCTGCCAGAAAAAGAGCCTCCTTAGTCTCAAAAAACCTGTATACGTAAGGTTGCGAAATGCCGACTCTTTCAGCTACCTGGGCTGTTGTCGCGCGATAGTAGCCGCTTTCCGCAAAGACTGCCACTGCGGCCTCCAGAATCTCTTCCCTGCGGTTCGTCGAAGTATGTTGTGCTCGCGCATGCAGGGTCTTGTGATCCGATTCGCCCATCGTGTCCGCCCCCACAACCTTCAGGTCATTTCGTTTTCAATGTTATTGATTGATCAATTACATAATACGCGACATCGAAAGCGAGTGCAACCGTCTGCCTTGCGTTAGTCAAACATGGGGCTCAATCATGAGACGCACAGCGAAGCAGACTCAGCATGGTGAACAGCCTTTGCCCTGCGCGTCAGTATACTTGCTGGAACCAGACAGTGAAGGGAGCCCGGGAGGAGAACGAACTGGTTCCCTGACCGCCTGATCCCACCAGATGCCGGTCGCCCAGGAAGAAAGACTGACGATGCGCCGCGCAAGTGTCGCGCTGAACACATGGTACAGTACGAAATTTACTATGTGAGTTGACACGGCCTATTCCGATCGCGCATCCGTCAGTTCATCCCACTCCGTGGATTTGAGCAATTCCATTTGCGCCTGCATGAGCGATTGGAATCGCGCTCTGAATATGGCGGCCTGCTTCTTAACCTCATCGAGTTCCATGGCTGTCCTGCGCGCCTTGTTCAAAGCGTCCTGAACGATCCGATCCGCGTTCTTCTCCGCTTCGCGAACCACAAGCTGCGCCTCTTTTCGGGCGTTTTGCTTCAGTTCCTCCGAAGTTTCCTGCGCCAGCATGATGGATTTGCCGAGCGAGTCCTCCATCATCCTGAAGTTTTTCACCTGCTCTTCCATCTGGGAGTACTTTTCCTCAAGTTCCTTATGCTGCCGGATCAACACTTCATAATCCTTGATGACCCTGTCGAGAAAATCGTTGACCTCGTCTTCGTTATACCCACGCAGGGATCGTTTAAACTCTTTGTTATGAATATCAAGAGGGGTCAAAGGCACGATGAGTATACCTCCTACTATAAATCTGGAAACGGCTGGTTTAGCATTGGTCACATATTCGACATGTCACGACCAAATTCCTCTATTTTCATCATCAAGTATAGCGGCCGATGCGAACAAATGTGCGTCCACTGCGCGACTGCCCTTGCGCAAGAAGGACGCGCGCGCGTCCATGGCCTCTTAGCGATACGATATCGCCAACCTCAATTTCTTCTGATGCATCGGTACAGACGGAGA
>JAJZEE010000111.1 GCA_021805735.1 Bacillota bacterium | reverse complement strand
GTTGGGGGACCGCGTGCGGATGAATCGGCATGCGACCGATCCATCCGTGTTCATCAGGAGCATGGGAACGAGAGGGGATTCCGGTGGGCTCGCCAAACCAGTGCGTGACGCGGTCACAGTGCTGACCGCCGCTGCATTTGATGTTATCCTGATCGAGACTGTCGGCGTCGGCCAGTCTGAGCTCGATGTGATGTTTGTCGCTGATACGGTCGCGGTGGTCCTCACCCCCGCGGGGGGTGACCACATTCAGACGGCCAAGGCCGGGATCATGGAGATCGGAGATGTGTTTGTCGTCAACAAGTCCGATTTGCCGGGCGCCGGGCGCATGGCAAAGGACATTCAGGATATGCTGCGCATCAGGAACGACCTCGCCCAGCCCGCCAACGAATCGGGAGAATGGTCTGTTCCAGTGCTCCTCACCTCCGCTCTCGCCCAGGAAGGCACGGAACAGTTGTGGGAGGCTCTGTATGGGCATTTCGAACATCTGGTGCAGACCAAACAGTTGGCGTGGCGGCGCGGCCGCGGACGTGTTCGGGAGATGCGAGAGCTGCTGGGGCGCCAGGTGGCTGACGAAGTGGAACGCAGATGGCAAACAGACGCGCTCTGGCAGGATCTGCAGGCGCGCGTGCAGAGTGATCGGTTATCCGTGGTCGAGGCTGTCGACATGGCGATGCAGAATCTGCTTAAAGACTGATTGCATTGCCGAACCTTTCGTCGTGTGCTTTAATTGCAAGAGATGACATGTATAGGGGTGTGCGAGGTGGCCGCTGAACTCAAGTTGCAAGACCGCTCCGCGACGGAACTGCGTGATATGTCCCTGGTGGAAGTCGCTCACGCGGTGTTGCTGGAAACGAAAGAACCGTTCTATTATCGCGACTTGATGAATCGGGTCGCAGCGTTGCGTCAGATGAATCGCGAGGAAGTTGAAGACGCCATTGCAAGACTGTACACCGACATCAACATTGATGGGCGATTTTTGTGCATTGGCGACAATGTGTGGGGGCTGAAGCGTTGGTACCCGCTCGAACGGGCCACGGAGCGTGGAGCGAGCAAACGTTTCGTGCGCAAGGAGGTGCACGATCTCGACGATGAGATCGAAGACGAGGACATTGAAGTCGATGAGAGTGAACTGCTCGACGAGGAACCGCCTTTCGTCTATGAAGATGAGGAGGAAGTTCTCGAAGAGGAAGCATTGGCTGAGGAAGAATTGGAGTTTCTGGAGGAAGAAGAGGACGACGGCGAAGAGTTGGCGGATGACGACGATGAAGAGAACGGAGATTTCTAGGTTTTCCGCTTGACAGGATGATCGCCTTCTCGGTACGATAAGCAAGTCAATCGGATATTGTTCTGTAGTGCGTTCTGGCAGTGGCCAGGACGTTTATTTTGTGATGGATATGCAGGGGGCATGGGTAAGCATGACCAAGTTTATATTTGTTACGGGAGGCGTAGTTTCGGGCCTGGGCAAGGGGATCACGGCAGCGTCGTTGGGCCGGTTGCTAAAAAACCGCGGGCTGCGTGTCACGATTCAAAAGTTTGATCCCTACATCAACGTAGATCCAGGCACCATGAGTCCCTATCAGCATGGTGAGGTGTATGTCACCGAGGACGGCGCGGAAACGGATCTGGATCTCGGTCATTACGAGCGATTTATCGACATTAACTTGACGCAGAACAATAATGTCACATCAGGACGAGTATACTTTTCGGTTTTGAATAAGGAACGGCGCGGCGATTATTTGGGGGGTACGGTTCAGGTCATCCCGCATATCACCAACGAGATCAAGGAACGGTTGCTGCGCGCTGCAACTCCAGACATGGATGTCGTCATCACGGAGATTGGAGGAACGGTGGGCGACATCGAAAGCTTGCCTTTTCTCGAAGCGATACGCGAACTGCGAAGTGATATCGGGCGTGATCATGTCATGTATATTCATGTCACGTTGATCCCGTTTTTAAGAATGGCCGGAGAGGTCAAGACAAAACCGACTCAGCACAGTGTGGCTGAACTGCGGAGCATCGGTATTTCCCCTCAGGTCATTGTGTGCCGGACTGAAGTGCCGCTGTCTACGGAGGTAAAACGTAAAATCGCCCTCTTTTGCGATACGGAGCAGGAGGCTGTGATTGAAGCGCGCGACGCGGAGACGCTGTACGACGTGCCGCTGATGTTGCAACAGGAAGGTCTTGACGACTATGTGGTTCGCTATCTCGGCATCACGTGTCCATCCGCTGACATGCGGGAATGGCAGGCCATGGTGGAACGCATCAAGGACATCCATAAAAGCGTGAAGATCGCTCTTGTCGGCAAATATGTGGCATTGCACGACGCCTATCTGAGCGTGGCGGAAGCACTGTTTCACAGCGGTGTGGCCAATGACGCCATCGTGGAGATTGACTGGGTGCAGTCGGAGGATGTTACTCCCGAAAACGTTGGACAACTGTTGGAACACGCCGACGGCATCCTCGTTCCCGGTGGATTCGGGGATCGGGGGATCGAAGGGAAGATACTGGCCACCCAGTATGCACGGGAGCGCAAGGTGCCTTTCTTTGGCGTGTGTCTGGGGATGCAGATGGCTGTCGTCGAATACGCCCGTAACGTTCTGAAGTTGCCAGACGCCCATAGTTCGGAAATCAACGAGTTGACTCCATACCCTGTCATTGATCTGCTGCCAGAGCAAAAGGATGTAGAAGATAAGGGCGGAACGATGCGGCTCGGCCTGTACCCCTGCGCCGTGATACCATCCACCAGGGCAGCGGCTGCCTATGGAACTGACTACATTGAGGAGAGACACCGCCATCGGTACGAATTTAACAACGATTACCGGGAGCGTCTGGAAACGGCGGGGTTGCGTGTTAGCGGCACATCGCCTGACGGCCGTCTGGTGGAGATTGTGGAGTTGCGAGAGCATCCCTGGTTTGTGGGCGTGCAGTTCCATCCCGAGTTCACATCGCGGCCCAATCGGCCTCAGCCGCTGTTTCGCGATTTCGTGACCGCCTCACTGCGCCATGCCGAGGCGAGGGTCCATCCTGATCCTGTCTCGCCGGGAACCGGTGGACGCAGTCTTGTGGGTCCGGCAGCAGGAACATGAGGAATGGTGTAGAAGTAAGCTACAATAGGTGGACTAGTAGTTGCTGCCCTGCGATCTCCGTGCTGAGGAGTGGACTGAGATGACCAGCAAAGTGCTCGTTGTAGACGATCAGTACGGCATTCGCGCACTGCTGCAGGAGGTGCTGAGTCGCGACGGTTACCAGGTCTATCTTGCAGCAAGTGGTATTGAGGCGCTTTCGATCGTGGGCAGCGAACGTCCGGATCTGGTTTTTCTTGATATGAAAATCCCTGGCATGGACGGTCTTGAGATTCTGACGAACATACGAAAGATAGAACCGTCCATGAAGGTGGCCATGATGACTGCCTACGGGGAACTGGATCTGATCAAAGAAGCCGGGGCGCTGAATGCCATCGGTCATTTCGCCAAACCGTTTGACATTGACGAGGTGCGCCGATTCGTCAGGCGCGTGATTGGGGTGCCGCACGATGGACCAGGACTACAACAGTTTGATAATGTCTAGCGCCGCAAGGCGCACGGACACAGCTCTTATTCGTGTGCGGATGGCGGAGACGGAAGCCCATTATGCAGGGCGGCTTGTCGATGGCGCGAAAATCCTCCAACTCTTTGGCGACGTTGCCACAGAACTCCTCATTCGCAATGATGGCGACGAGGGGTTGTTCGTGGCGTATGACGAAGTGTCATTTAAAGCGCCCGTTTATGCTGGCGATTATGTGGAGGCGTTCGGGAGAATCGTCAGCGTCGGCAATACGTCGCGGAAAATGGAGTTTTTCGCTTTCAAGCTGATACGCGGAGGCGTCGATGCAAGCGTTCCATCGGCGGCGGAAGTGGTCGATCCCCCAGAACTCCTCGTCCACGCGTCGGGCACTTGCGTTGTTCCGAAAGACAAACAGAGACGGGGGTGACAGTGCGTGGACAAACTTGTCATTACTGCGGCTTTGAACGGCGCCGAGGTCACCCGAGAGCAGAGTCCGTATGTACCCATTTCACCCGAGGAAATTGCCGCTGCCGCAGTGGAGGCGGCGGCGGCCGGCGCGTCCATCGTTCATGTTCATGCGCGTAATGATGACGGAACACCCACACAGGACAAGCGCGTGTATCGGGAGATCATCGAACGGATTGGCGCCGCCTGTGACGTGATTGTGCAGGTCTCGACCGGCGGAGCCGTCGGCATGACGGCAGAAGAGCGGGGCAACGTCATTACGCTCGCTCCAGAGATGGCCACTCTCACAACGGGCTCGGTCAATTTTGGTCCGGGCGTATTTATGAATGAGCCTGCAGTCATCGAGCGCTTTGCGGACCTGATGCGTCTGCACGGGGTTTGCCCGGAGATCGAGGTGTTTGATGTCGGGATGATAGCAACGGCTAAACGGTTGGTCGACGCAGGAAGGCTGTCTTTGCCGCTGCATTTTGACATCGTTCTTGGCGTGCCTGGCGCCATTCCGGGCGAAATTCATCATCTTATGCATATGATTTCAGCGCTGCCGGAGGGGTGCACCTGGACGGCCGCGGGCATCGGCCGCGCCCAACTTCCTATCGCCAACGCGGCCATTCTGCTTGGCGGGCATGTACGGGTGGGTCTTGAGGATAATATATACTACAGCAGAGGCCGGTTGGCCATGTCCAACGCGGAATTGGTGGCGCGCATCGTGCGCCTTGCACGGGAGTTGGGCCGCGACATCGCGGATGCCGGGGAAGCGCGCCGTATGGTTGGGATTTCTGGACGGTCATGATATCATATCATAAAGGCCACAGTCGCGGCGTTGTCACTGCTGCGCTTACAGCGTAGCGGATATTTGTCACTGAGATGGAGGGGAATCATTTGCCTTTTGGTTCGTTTAAGGAAGCGCTGCAGGATGGACTGCAAAACGGCTATGCCGTTGGCCAGTTTAATATCAATAACCTGGAATGGACGCAAGCGATTGTCGAAGTTGCGAACGAGGAACGGTCGCCCGTTATTTTAGGAGCCTCTGAAGGCGCTATCAAATACATGGGTATTGAGTACATGTCAGCCATCGTGAAGACAGCGGCAGAGATGTCAACGGTGCCCATCATTTTGCATTTGGACCACGGCGGCAGTTACGAGATGGTGCTCAAATGCATTCGTTACGGATTTACCTCGGTCATGATCGACGGTTCCCACCATCCCTTCGAAAAAAACATCGAACTGACCAAGAGGGTGGTGGATGCCTGCCATTCTCTCGGCATTCACGTCGAAGGTGAATTGGGTCGCATCGGCGGAGTGGAAGACGATCTCACCGTCGACGCGCGCGAAGCGTCGCTGGTGCGCCCCGAAGAGGCCGTTCGTTTTGTCCGTGAGACGGGGATTGACGCACTGGCTCCGGCGATTGGTTCCGCTCACGGCCATTACAAGGGCAAACCCGATCTGGCGTTTGACCGTCTGGCGCAAGTGCGTGATCTGACCGGCGTTCCCATGGTGCTGCACGGCGGAACCGGCATACCGGACGATGACATTCGTCATGCGATCAGTCTGGGCGTCAGCAAGATCAACGTCAATACGGAAAACCAGTCTGCCTTTACGAACACGGTCCGGGAGATTTTCGATCGCGATAAGGAAGTCTATGATCCCCGGAAGTATCTGGGACCTGGACGCAGCGCCATCAAGGACGCCGTGCGCGCCAAAATCCGTCTGTTTGGCAGCGCAGGCCGGGCTTGAGGCGCATATCGTCGGCGGCGAACATCTTGCCGCCGCGGTAGTATGAGGACCCGTAAGGGTGGGGGGATTGCCTGTTGCGGTTCTATCTGACAACCGTTCAGTCTGGTGAAGCCAAGAGAGCGGCGGCGCTCGGATTTGTCGACGGTCTTTTCATCCCCCGTGTGGAAGTGTTGCGGTCCGGTCGCGACTATTCCGCCCTCGTAACGGATTTGGCTGCGGCGCGTTTTCGCTGGATCGGGATTGAACCCTCAGAGCTCGACGCGGAAGGCATGGTCAATGAGGCGGGTCGCCTTGCGAAGGCGGCCGCAGTGCGGTTGACGTGCCTGATGCCCATGTCTTTGGAGAGTGTCAGGGCAGTTGCGATGTCGACTGTCAAGGCTGACATTCTGGGCGGCGTGCAGTATGTTTGCTCCATCGCGCAGGCCATGATGGCGGCCCGCGCCGGGGCGAACTGCATCGTGCTCGACGCCGCAGCTCTCGCAAGCGCCGACATCGAGATTGCTTCTCTTGTTTCGCGTATAAAGGCAGTTTTTTCTGCTTTCGATCTGGGCACACAGCTCCTGGTCAGCGACATTCGTACTGCGGCGGATGCCGCCATCGTGGCGACGGCAGGAGCGGACGGCGTTATCTGTGACTGGGTTGCGCTGCAGGATCTCGCTTACCATCCCTGCACGGACGCCAGCATCGAACGCAGGCTTTCCGAGTGGCATCCGGGATAAAGATCCCGCTTGGGGAAGATTCCTATGCGGTGCCCGCGACGAGTTCGGCGCAGCTGATCTAGACTGGAGGCATGGCTATGAGTGCTTTGGAGCTTGGTCACATTTCCTCGGGAATTGTGGTTCTCGTCATGTGTGTGTTGGGCATCATGCTGACAGCGCACTATATACGGAAACGCCATACTCACACGTTGTGGTGGGCCGTGGCGTTTTGGCTGGCCTTTCTTGCGGCGGTTACGGATTTTATCTCCTACCAGATTGGCGGATGGACGCTCTGGCAGTATCGCATCTATCTATTTGCCGCAGCATCGCTCGTCGCGTACATGGGGGCGGGAACCATCTATCTGTTTTCTTCACGGATGGGCAAGATCTACGTGCTTGTCATGAGCGCCGTAGCAGCAGTTCTGTTGGCTACGCTTGCAAGCACAGCATATCCCGACGTCACGAAATTCTCGGCAGGCGAACAGGCGGCAGGGTTCATTCCCGTGGGGGTGGCGGCCTACTTTGGAATTTTGAGCGGCGTCGGCGCGCTTGCGCTTTTCGGGGGGGCCATCTATTCATGGATTAAATCCCGGGAATCGTATAATTTGTGGATCGCCCTTGGCGCCCTTATCTTTTCGGTCGGAGGCACAGTCGGCAACGCCGTCGGAATTTACCAGTTATTTTACGTATTCCAGGCGGTGGGCTCACTCGTGCTGTACTATGGGATCGTCCAAACGTTTCCCCGCAAGGTTCGGGCCGACAATGGCGCGGCTTCAAAATTGCAAGCCGCGGCGAGTGGTTCGGCGCAGAACAAGGAGTGAGACTACGTGGAGAGCTATATTCAACGACTGTTTGCCGATCGAATTGGCGGCGCCTCTTTTGGCAAGGACACGGCGATATACAAATTTGAGAAGATCAAACGGGCCAGGCTCGCTGCACTCGCGGCTCACCCGGATGTGCCCATGATCGACATGGGCGTCGGCGAACCTGATGAACGCGCTGACGATGGTATTGTCGAGGTGTTGGCGCGTGAAGCGGCAAAACCGGAGAATCGCTTTTACGCGGACAATGGCATCCCTGAGTTCAAACGCGCGGCAGCCACATATTTGGCGGATGTCTATGGGGTTCATGGGATCGATCCGGAAAGGGAGGTCATTCACGCGATCGGCTCAAAACCGGCGCTGGCCATGCTTCCCAGTGTGTTCATCAATCCAGGGGATGTCACCATCATGCCAGTGCCCAACTATCCCGTGCTGGGAACGCATACGGTGTATCTGGGTGGAGATGTCTATACGTTGCCCATCGCGCCTGACAACTCTTTTTTGCCGGATTTGGCGACTATCCCTCAGGACATATGCCGTCGAGCCAAACTGCTCTATCTGAATTATCCAAACAACCCCACCGGCGCTTCTGCATCCCGTGAGTTTTTTGCTGAGGTCGTGGCGTTTGCAAGGCGCAATGACATTGTGGTCGTTCACGACGCCGCTTACGCCGCTCTTACATTTGACGGACGCGAACCGCTTTCGTTCCTCTCGGTTCCAGGCGCCAAGGATGTTGGCGTCGAGTTGTTCTCCCTGTCCAAGGCATACAACATGACTGGATGGCGAATCGCCTTTGTCGCGGGGAATGAACTGCTTGTGAAAGGGTTTGCCACGGTCAAGGATAACAGTGACTCCGGTCAGTTCCGGGCGATTCAAAAGGCAGCCATGTACGGTCTGGCGCACCCGGAAATCACGCGCAAGATTGCCGGGAAGTATTCGCGGCGTCACGATCTGCTCGTGTCCGCTCTCAGGGACATCGGGTTTGACGCTGTCAAACCCGGTGGGTCATTCTTCCTTTACACACCTGCTCCAAAGGGCATTGTGGGAGGGAGGCGCTTCCCGACGGCAGAGAGTTTTTCACAGTATCTGATCACCGAAAAACAGATCTCCACAGTTCCCTGGGATGACGCGGGCGCCTTTATCCGCTGGAGCGTCACCTTTGAAGCAGATGGACTGGAGGCGGAGCGTCAGGTCATCGCGGAGATCAAACGGCGACTTTCCGGGGTCGCGTTTGAATTCTAGCTCTCAGTAGTTTCGAACCGATTCGGTGCAGGTGACTCGGAGTCTGTGTGAATGGGGGTGTGGAGATGGATCGGGAACTGGCTCTGGAATTTGCGCGTGTCACTGAGGCGGCCGCTTTGGCCGCCGCCAAGTGGATGGGCACCGGACTGAAGCACGAAGCGGACCATGCCGCCACCACCGCGATGCGTACAGTCTTTGACACGATTGCCATCGACGGTACGGTCGTGATTGGCGAAGGGGAGATGGACGAGGCGCCAATGCTCTATATCGGTGAGAAGCTGGGGAAGGGCGCCGATAAAGTCGATGTGGCTGTCGATCCTTTGGAGGGTACCAATATTGTGGCAAAGGGACTGTGGAACGCGATGGCGGTTGTCGCTGTCGCGCCCGAGGGAACCCTTTTGCACGCTCCAGACATGTACATGGACAAGTTGGCGGTCGGCCCGGTGGCCAGTGGCCTGGTTGACATTGAAGCTCCGGTCGAGCACAATTTGCGTGTAGTTGCCAGGGCCGCCGGAAAATCGATTGGCGATGTGGTCGCCATCCTGTTGGACAGGCCCCGCCATGGCGATCTGATCAACCGGATTCGGCGAACGGGAGCCCGTATTAAGCTGATTACGGATGGCGATGTGGCGGCCGCGCTCAATACCGCATTTCCAGAGACTGGCGTTGACATAATGTTTGGCGTCGGAGGAGCCCCTGAAGGAGTGTTGGCAGCGGCGGCGTTAAAGTGTCTGGGCGGTGAATTTCAGGGGAGACTCGTGCCGCAGAACGACATTGAGCGGAACCGTTGTCTGGAGATGGGGCTCGTCGATCCGGGCCAGGTACTCAGGATGAGCGATCTCGTGCGAGGGGATGACGCGATTTTTGCCGCAACCGGTGTTACGGAGGGCGAACTCTTGCGTGGAGTCCGCTTTCTTGGCGGGGATCTTGCCACGACACACTCCCTTGTCATGCGCGCCAGCAGTGGAACGGTACGATTCATCGAAGCGCGCCATCGTCTGCAGAAAAAACCCAACCTGGTCATGGTGTAGTGAAGGAACAGCCAAACGCCGATACATTTTGATAGACCTGTGCATAAAGTAATGATGCCGCGGCAACCATGCTATAATGAAAGTTAACAATCTGGTGACAGTGAGGGTAGGTACAATTGCAAATTAAGGAGCTCGAGACGAAGAAGCTCGCGGAACTCTATAAGCTGGCCAAGGAATTTCAGATTCCCTATTATGCCAGCATGAAAAAGAAGGAACTGATTTTTGCAGTCCTTCGCGCACAGGCGGAAAAAGACGGTTTGATTTTCGCCGAGGGTGTGCTTGATGTAATGTCTGACGGTTATGGCTTTCTCAGACCAATCGGGTATCTTCCGAGCGCAGAGGATATCTACGTAGCGGCGTCGCAGATTCGACGTTTTGACTTGCGGGTTGGCGACCTGGTGTCCGGCAAGGTCAGGCCGCCGAAGGATAATGAACGGTATTTTGGATTGTTGCAGGTCGAAGCAGTCAACGGCACCAGTCCCGAAACCGCCGCTGAACGTCCTCACTTCCCCGCGCTTACACCTTTGTTTCCCCAAGGAAAGATCACTCTGGAAACGACCCCAGGAAAGTACGCAACGCGGATGATGGATCTGCTGGCTCCGGTGGGTCTTGGTCAACGTGGACTTATTGTAGCGCCGCCGAAGGCGGGGAAAACTCTCCTGCTAAAGGAGATCGCCAACAGCATTTCCACCAACTTTCCCAATATCGATCTATTTGTATTGCTGATTGACGAGCGGCCCGAGGAAGTCACAGACATGCAGCGTTCAGTCAATGGAGAAGTTGTGGCGTCCACGTTTGACGAAGTTCCGGAGAACCACATCAAGGTCACGGAACTTGTGCTGGAACGCGCCATGCGCCTGGTTGAACATAAGCGTGACGTCGTGATTTTAATGGACAGCATCACTCGTCTGGCGAGAGCCTACAATCTGGTGATTCCGCCGAGTGGACGAACGCTCTCAGGGGGCATCGACCCAGCGGCGTTCCATCGACCAAAACGCTTTTTTGGCGCCGCCCGCAACATCGAAGAGGGAGGCAGCCTGACCATCCTGGCCACTGCACTGATCGATACAGGCTCACGCATGGACGATGTCATCTACGAGGAATTCAAGGGAACTGGCAATCTGGAGCTGCATCTGGACAGACGCCTGGCCGAAAAACGGATTTTTCCAGCTATCGACATCAGGCGATCCGGAACACGTCGTGAAGAGCTCTTGCTAACCCCCGAAGAACTGGACAAGATCTGGGCTTTGCGCAAGTCGCTGGGGGATAACAACGAATTTACGGAGATCTTCCTGCGCCGCTTTACACACACGAAAACAAACGCAGAATTCCTGGCCTCCCTGGAAAGTACTCGCGACACTCGCGATCATCCGCGCCCAAGCGCAGCCCGCGACCGGCAAACCAACATCAAGTAAAACGACAGTCAAGGTGAGAGTATTTGAATATCGTTTATGCCAATGCGCGTGGTGAAATCTTCGATTCGCCACAGTTGCATGCGCTCGGCCGCACCGGTCGCAGCGTGACGGAATTGCAGCGCGAAGAATGGATGCCCTTGCCAGACGGGGCCAGTCTCGTGTCTCTGCCAGACACGAGGGCGCTAGGCGCCGATCCAGAGTCCGGCTCTCTCAAGGCGCTGCCTTCTGAATTCCAGGCGGTCGGCGCTCTGTTGCCCCAAGGGTACACCAGGCTGTTTCTGCCCGCCTTCTACAAACCTGACGGCATCCCCCCCTTCCCTTTGTTTGGGTATACGGCTGTTGGATTTTCACGTGGCGCGTTCTATGTCTCTGCGGTGAAGAGCGATGATCCGCGGCCATGGAATCCGGAACAGTATGATGGCGCCGCAGTAAAGCGCAGAGTCGGCGAGCTGGAGGCGGACTTTCCGGGCAACCGACTGTACAGGCATCTGGAAACGTGCGCGCTTCATTATGAGTGCGTAACTTCCAGAAACACTTTCTTTGGTCGGAGGGAAGGGGCTATACCCGTTTCGGCAACCTGCAATGCCGGGTGTATCGGCTGCATCAGTGAGCAACCGCCGGACTCCGGATTTCCTTCACCGCAGATTCGCATGACTCTCCATCCCACAGTCGATGAAATGGTCGAACTCATGGTGACCCATCTCCAGAGTGCCGGTTCGGAAGGGATTGTTTCATTTGGCCAGGGATGCGAAGGGGAACCGGCAACGAGAGGGAGAGACATCGCGCAAGCGATCAGGCGAACGCGCGAAGTGGTTTCAACCGGGTATATAAATATCAACACGAATGCCGGACTCACCGCTCAAATCAGGCACATAGCAGACGCGGGCCTCGATCTCATGAGGGTGTCCACCATCAGTGCGTTGCCAGATCATTACGAGGCATACTATCACCCGCGAGGGTATTCCCTGGACCAGGTGGCGGAGTCTGCGGCGTACGCCGCCAAGCGCGGCGTCGTCGTGTCGCTGAATTATCTCGTCTTTCCGGGGGTTTCCGACACGCCGGGAGAAATGGCAGCCATGATCGGTTTCATTCGCAAAACAGGGATCCGTCTCGTGCAACTGCGCAATCTGAACATCGATCCTGATTACTATCTCGACCGCATACCGACCCGTTCCGATGAGCCAGTAGGTATGCGCGGGATGATTGAAACGATAGCCAGGGAATGTCCGTCCGTCCGCATCGGCAGCTATACTCACCCGCCCACCTGGTTCACTCAGGACAGCGTAGGCCGCTGAATCGCTCCACGCGGTCGGACTGGAACATTTCGGGATAGACCGTCATGCTGCTGCGCAGCACCATCAGCAGGATGAAAAATGGCTCGCCAGGACGGATCGTGCATTGTACTGCAGCGAGTTTTGCGGCCTTTGGGCCGCACCTGTTTGAGCGGCAGTGCAATGCACGATCCGTCCTGGCATAGCAGTGATGACCGCATTTTTCACCATAGCGACCCAAGAACGCGGCATGGCCCGTGGTTGCGCTTGCCAGCAACCACGAGCTCCAAATGCCATTTCGCAGTCGTCGCGCGACCACACCTTATGCGGATGGTGGATGCGCTCCATGGCTGTCAGTTGGTGGTGATGGGGGGCACGGTGCCGATGGGCGGCATGATCAGGTAGTTTGGCACGACGATCACGCTCAGTATCCCCGCCACCATACCTGCCGCAATAATCGAACCCAAAACGCGGGCCATGTATTTTCTTTTCATGTTATCAACAACCCCCTGTTATTCTTGAGTCACCTTCATTATAGACACTCATAATTGACTCAGCAATACACTTTTTGGATATTTCCCATTGAGTGTGGAAGCACTATCGGAA
>JAJZEE010000110.1 GCA_021805735.1 Bacillota bacterium | reverse complement strand
GTCGAATACTTTAGGGCCGCCTCCTTGGCGAGTCGAGCCGCCGCGACATTGATATCCACCGTGAGATGCGCCAGTCCATACTCCGCCAGGACGATACTCATAGCCCCAAAAGTGTTGGTCTCTATGATGTCGGATCCAGCTTCCAGATAAGCAGCGTGGATTCCGGCGATCGCGTCGGGGCGGGTCAGCGTCAAATACTCGTTGCACCCCTCGTATTCGTCCCCACCAAAATCATCTGCGGTCAGATTCAGGCGTTGAATCATGGTGCCCATGGCGCCGTCCAAAATCATGATTTTCTCTCTCAATCGCTCAGCGAGCCCCGGTAGTTCGGCAGCTCTCGCGAGTGTTCTCTGGTCTTCTGAAATCACGCTCATCGTCTCCCTGTAAGAGGCTGTCCGAAGACCGGAAAGATCTGGCGGACACTCGAAAAGTAGAGGTACACAGCCAGCACGGGTCTGCCGTACGCGCGCTCAATCGCTTCCCTGTACAGCTCAACCTGCAATTCATATCGCTTGGCAGACTCCATGCAATCACCATACACATGGTCCGTTTTATAGTCGAGAAGTATGATGCCGTCTTCATTGACGATTAAACAGTCAGCCGTGCCCTGAACCAGCACGCGATCGCAGTCAGCGTCATCAGAGCGGTCAGAACGCCCATCAGTGAGCCGGGATACCGGCAATGCCATCGTAAAGGAGACTTCCCTGCGCACGCGTTCTGGCGACTGAAGCATGAGTTGTCCCAGGGGCGACTGAAAGAATGCGGCGATTTCTCCTGGACTGACCGCTCCTATATGTTGCTTCGGCAGGTACCCGCGTTTTGCAAGGACAGCCAGTTCCCTTGTCACCACAGATTCTTCCGCCAAATTCTGCGCAAGCGACACGTACTGCATCGCGACGTGAAACAAGGTGCCTCGCTCCGTCCCTGTCAGCGCGCGATCACGTTGGATAAACTGCGGTCGTTCCACACTCACGCGCGAAGCAGTCAGGACATTGGTTTCCGTGTCACGTCGATCGTCCTCAAGGCGCGCGTCCAGCCAGTTGTTCTTCCACTCCGTGACGCTCATCTTCGCGGGCACGTCCACTTCCCTGCTTTCGCCGAGCCAGACGCGTTCCGTCACCGTGTCCGCAAGGGCCTGGCGTTCCGCTTTATCAGCGGTATACAGACTGCCAATGGCTGCTGCGCGCAACTCGCTCACCGCGCGCCAATCAACGGCGCCCCTATCCGCAGCCGCCAACTCGGGCGTTCGTCTGTCAAACGCCTCGCCCCACAGCAATACGGAGAACAGCGGGGAACCCTCCGTAGAAAACCGATACACCGTCGGTCCAATCCAGTCAAGGTAACGCTTCGCGCGCAGAAGCACAGACGTCTGCAGGCTACGGTGCTCGGCATGTGCGTCCGCATGATCAATCCATCCGGACCATGCCGCTTGCAATTTGCGCATGCTGCCCACCAGAATCAGTTTTTCCCTTGCTCGCGTGAACGCCACATAGAGGATTCGCGCCTCCTCAGCGAGTCGCTCCCGCTGTTCAGCCGCGTCGATCGCCATGACAGCAGCGGTGGACCAACGCTCCTTACGCTGGAGATCCACCATATCGGCGCCCAGGCCGAGCGTGCGATGAAACCGGATTGGCAGTTCGCCGTCACGCAACCGGAATTGTTTGCCGAGATCGGCGATGCATACAACGGGAAACTCCAGCCCCTTGCTCTTGTGAATGGTCATCACCCGCACGACATCTTCGTTTTCCCCGAGCGACCGCGCAGAACCTGCGTCGCCCTCGCGCATCTGGTGATCTCTCAGGAATGCGGCAAACCCGCTAAATCCGCCTTCATACAATTCATCATACGCCGCCGCCTGACGCTGCAGCGCCCTCAGGTTTGCCAGGCGGACGCCGCCGCCGGGCAGAGCCGTCACAAAATCGTGCAACCCGCTGTCCATGAGCAGATGTGTAACGCTGTCCTTGACTGAATGCGATCGGGCGAAAGTCCGCCAGCCCTGCAGTCGATCGCAAAAGGAGTTCGCTCGATCTGCCAATGCGGCAGCCTCATCGCTGAGGGCGGCATGGTCCTGACCCGCGCAGCGCCGGACTGCCTGGTACATGCTGTCTTTCGAATATCCTCTAAGCACAGCCAGTTCACTGGTGCGAAAACCACAAATTGGCGAGCGCAGCACACTGGCCAGGGCAACATCTTGCAGCGGATTGTCAACAATATCAAGCAGGGCCAGAGCCAGTCGCATCTCCAGGCCCGTGTAGTAACCGCTGTCCGACTCACCGTACACAGGAATTCCCAGTTGCCTGAACACACGCAACATAGGTTCTACACGACCTGCTTTCGAGCGCAACAATACAACCATATCACGCCAGCGAATCGGCTGGTAGGCGCCTGGGTCCGGTTGCCAGACCAACACTTGGCTCCTGTGCAAATCGAGCAGGCGTTGACCAATCACTCGCGCCTCCAGCTCGATGGCGGACAGACTCTCCACAGCGTCATCGTCTGATGGCGGGGTCGCCTCGTCCAAGCCGCTGTCCTCGTCGCTTGCCCCTGTAGCAGTGTCCGGCGGATCGCTGACAGTGTTGTCAATGAGATGCAGTTCCACCGCGCCGGCCAACGACAACCCGCCGTCCAACGGCGGGTATGACGCCCCCGCGCGCATGCGCGTACGCTCGTCATAGACAATCCCGCCCAGCACCGGAGCAAATAGCTGGCCAAACAGAAAATTCACCGCGTCCACTATGCCCTCCCGGCTGCGATAATTGTCCTGAAGGTCGATGCGCCTGCCTCCCTGGCCATGGGCATAGAGATCGTATTTGCGCAAAAAAAGATTGGGTTCAGCCATCCGGAAGCGGTAGATGCTTTGCTTGACATCTCCGACCTGAAACTCGTTGGAGGGGTTCACGCGCGCAACCAGACTCAAAATGGCGTCCTGAATGGGACTCGTATCCTGATACTCATCGATCAATATGGCCTCAAAACGTTGCGCGAGTTGCACTGCCAACGGACTTTGACCGCCCTGTTCATTTGCAAGCACACGGTGCGCCAGGTGTTCCAGATCGGCAAAATCCACACAGCCGCGCAACCGCTTTGCTTCCTGGTATGCTTTCGCAAATCCTGTCACCAGTTCCGCCAGAATCCTCAGCGCGTCCGCTGTCTCTGACAAGTCCGCCAGCAGGTCCGTTTCACTTCTTGAGGCCAGACGCTCTGCAATGTCAGAGACTGCCTGTTTGACCTGGCCGCGCAGTTCTTTAACCCTGTCTTTGCACCACTCAGCGGCGTCGGGCGCCTGCGCGAGGCGGGCAAACGGTTTGCGGACGGCCCGGCGAAATCCTTCATAATCGCGTTGCAATACACGCTGCAACGCGGCTTCGATCAAATCCGCGTCACTCTGGAGAGTCTTTCCATACGCCGCCAGTCCTTCTTCCCGTTCACAGATGACCATGGCTTCGTTAGTTAAATCCATCGCGAAACGCAGTGCGTGCTCAAGTGATTCAAACAGTTCCATCGCGAAGCTGGCGGTTGCCAGAGTCCGGCGGGCATCCTCTTCACTGCGCGCCACAGCTGCCTTCAGCCAGTCCTCGGGTTGCGGCTGGCTGCGCATAAAATCATACAGCCCCTGAATCACACGCCCGAGCCGCGCATCGCTGAACGAGCCGCCGTAGCGATCTGCCAACGCCAAAAACGATTCATCCCCCGACTGCAGGCTCTCTTCAAGGAGTCGGTCCAACACGCCGAAACGCAACATGCCCGCTTCTTCGTCGTCGGCTATCCGGAACCCCGGATCAACAGGGAGTTCGAGAGCGGCTGATCGGATTACCTGAAGACAAAAACTGTGCAGTGTCGAAATCGCGGCGCGGTCCAGCAAATGCAGTTGCCTCGCCAAATGCGCGTCCAATGGGCGTGCCGTGAGAGCCTCTCTCAGGGCGCCCGCGATCCGCGCCCGCATTTCGCCTGCCGCCGCTTCTGTAAACGTCACGATCAAGACGCGATCAATATCGACAGAGCTCTCAAGCACAAGGCGTTTGACACGCTCCACCAGAACAGAAGTCTTTCCGGAACCTGCGCCCGCCGCCACGAGCACAGCTCCCCCGCGCGCCGTGATCGCCTGCTCCTGTTCCCGTGACCAAGCCCGCTCACCCATTGGCAAACTCCTCCCCGCGCAGACTCCCCAGACGCTCCCACACGGCCGCAGGCGGCAACTTCGAAAGATTTCTGTAGACTCCCAAGCCACCCGCCGGTTCAAACTGGCAGAGCGCCTGCAGGACGCAGGTGTCGCACGCCCTGTCATTGCCGTGACGATACGGCGCAATGGTCGTCTCCCCGGCGTGAATGCGCCGTGTCAAATCTGTGACAGTCTGGAACGTATGAGTGACCAGGCGTTGCCAGTCCGCATGTGTCACTGTCAGGCGACGCCCGTCGAAGTTCCCGTCTTTCTTTAGAAAACGCGGGAACAGATCTGTTCTGCCACTCTCGTTCAGGTTGTCCAGCAGATGCACCAAAACCGGTTCTTGCGTAAGCAGGCCCTTCATTCTGACTCGAGAGCGGTTCATCGTCTCTGCCTGCTCGGGCGGCGTTGGCGTCGCAACGGATTTAACGGGATCCGTCACGGGAAAGTAGAACAGCCCTGCGAAAGAATGCGGAGCGCCTAACAGTTCCGGGCTTCTCTGTTCGACGACCTGCGCGTACAGAAACAGTTGCAGCGAGAGGCCGTAATAGACGCGATCCACTTCGACGCTCCTCTCGCCGCTTTTATAGTCAATAATGCGAAACCAGCGTTTGCCAGCATGTTCCACCACGTCGATCCGGTCTATGCGACCGCGCATCACAACCGGGTATGGACCCGGCCAATTGAACTCAAACGCCTGCTCTGTCAACCGCGGCGAAAATTCACTGCGGTGCGCGTGTTCCGTCAAAATGTCGACGGCGCGCGCAAGCGTTCGACGCATGTGATCAAGCTCCCTCTCTGTACGAGCGCTCACCACAGGCAAACGGGCGCGAAACTGTTCGGTTACGCGCCCGTATACATCATCCAGGAGGGCGAGCGCCGCAGGATGGTCCAGCGCTCCCCAGGACATCTCCGCGTCTCTTAGCTGTACTGCATAGCGATGAAGCGTTTCGTGCACAAGTTCACCACGGGTTCGCTGGTCAATCGTCAGTAGAGCGCGCGGACGCAAACGCAGTCCATATTCGGCGAAATGGGCAAATGGACAGGCCGCAAACCGCTCAAACCGCGAAACACTGCCAGCGATTTGTTCGCCAAAGAGCGCCTTTGTCACTTGCAAATCAAGTGGTTCGCTTCCCACATCGGGAGCGAGCCCCCGCAGCAGCGGCCGGGCGAGATCACCCGCCAGACGGCCCATGGCGAACGCATCGTACACAGCCTGCCACAGCGGCGCCAGATTGTCGCTGCGCTTGCTTTCCCGCAGCGCAGCGGCCAGATGAAACGCCGTACGACGAGGCGTGAAGCACAGTCCGATATCTTCGTGCGCTTGGCCAGTCGGCCGTTCCGGCCAGGCGGTCTCTGGCAACTGTCCAGCAGCAAACAGCATCCGTATATGCGACAACAGTAAAGACGGCGTCAGAGCCCGACCATCCTCATCTCCCAACGGATAGCTCAGTATCAACTTGCGCCGCGCTCTGGTGAGCGCCATATACACCCGATAGCGTTCAAACACTTGCCGGGTGGAAGAGGCAGGAGCAATGGACACGGAATGATCGGCCAACACGTCGCGTTCGCTGTCCGTGAGCAGTTCATCTTCATTGGCCCGCTGCGGAAACAGACCATCTGTACACCCGACCACAAACGCCGTATCCGCTTCGACAGCCCGAACACGCGATACTTCAGTCACAATCACCTGATCGATTTTAGCCGGAATCACACCTACGCTCAGCCCTTCGTAGGCGTGCGCAAACAGATCCGCGATGTGGCCAACCGCCATGCCGGTTTCACCAAAGGCGGACACCATGTCATCGAGAATTGCGATTGTGCCCTTTAGCGCCTGCTCATGCACGGCCGCCTCATCGAGTTCACCCGCGTGACTCGACTTCACGATCCACTGTGCCACCCTCTCCGCAGCTTTCACACGAACAAGCAGTTGCCAGACAAGCGTCACGACATCCCTCACACTCATGATCGGCGTTCGAAATGCACGATAGAGTGGTCCAAGGATGTCGTCGATCACCAGTCGCCCCCTCTCCACCCGGAGCGCAGGACCCCTGTTCTGTCGATCGTGGGTCTGGAGCGCCAGCCATTCCGGTCCGTCGATGCCAGAGGCGAGCGCATAGTTCTCGAGTTCATCGACCGCCATCCGCGATAGCGGAAACAGATCAGTCTTCAGAAGCCTCAGGAGTGTGCGTGTGGCAAACCCTTCCGCACAAAGCCGCAGTGCGGACAGAACAAATTCCGCCAACGGATGATGTTTTAACGATCGCCGTTCATCCATAAAATAGGGAATTTCCGCTTCTGTGCACGCCTGCGCAATCAGTGGTCCATAGACCGCGAGGTCCGTGACGATGATCGTACAGTCTCGCCAACGCAACCGCTGCGCTGCGCGACCGCGCAAAATCTCCGCAATCACGCCGTCTACTTCCGCGCGCCGGGTCGGGGCGCTCGCCACCACCAGATCCGCTTGCGGCAGGTCCTGAGAGTCGGCGTCAAACTGCGGAGCTCCCAGGGTAAATAAACGTTGCTCAAGATGGGCGATTCGCGGAGCCCGCGCAAATCGGGAAGTGGATCCAGAAGCTTCGCGCGTCTGCAGTTGCGGCGCGATCCCCGCCTTCTCCGCCCCCGCGACCAGCCTGCGATAGACGTCCTGCGCTTGGGCAAATGGCGAGTGCAGCGCCAGACCTCCAGCCGTCGCCGCATCGGCGTCATCACCATCCGCGACCTGTCCGCCCGGCATGCCAAGCGTGACAGTGAGCGATTGCGACACCCTCGCCAACACCTGTAACACGTCATACTCGTGCGGCGTAAATCCGACAAACCCGTCAACGTAAATGGTGCTGTCGCGCAACAGTGCCCATTCATGCGCACGTGAGCAAAATTGGGGCAAAAGATCATAGGGATCGATGAATTTGTCGGTGATCCGCTCTTGATAACTGTCTGCGATCAGCGCGAGATCCGACATCTTCAGCCGTAATGGCGCGGGCACTCCAGCATCGTCCGCCAACTGGCGCAACTGGTCCGCAGTCGTTCCCGACGCCTGAAATTCCTCCAGCAATCGCATCAGTCGATCGATGTATGCAGCTGTCAGCGTTGCCCGTCCGAGCACGCGCAGGCGCGGGAGCGCTTCCTGCAATACGGCGGCCACCAGCGCATATTTCCCCGCCTTGCGCACCGGTTCGAGCGGCAGACCGCCGACGGCCTGCAGGCCCCGCCAGGCCAATCGGCGAAAATTCATGACCTGGGCGCGCGCCACCGACTCAAGCCTGACAAGTCTGGTGAGTTCCCTTTCCATGTAAAATGTCACTTGGTCAGGAACGATCAGGACGATGGGCGCGCCGAGCGGATCATCCTGAACCGCCGTCGCAATTTCCCTGAGAATGGTGTGCGTCTTGCCGCTTCCGGCGCGACCCAACAACAGGCGCATTCACTTCACCCCCAAACTCTGGCGCTCCACTCGTACTACGGGAGCGCCATTTAGCCACGAGACCCGCACCGGAAGGTCGTAGGCGTCGCTCAGGACAGCGTCGCATAGAGTGTCCCGTTTGGGCCCCGCTGCTATTAGGCGGCCCTTCTTTAGAACGGCCACATGAGTGATCTCCGGGAGAATTTCATCGGGATAATGCGTCGCATAGAGAATTTGCGGAACGGCCTCCCTGGCAATACGCGACAGCGCGACAAGGACATGTTCCCGCGACGGAAAATCCAGACCCGTGCACGGTTCGTCCAGAATAAGCAGTTGCGGGTCTGGCATCAGCGCGCGCGCCAACAACACTTTCCCGCGCTCCCCCTGCGAAAGTGTGCCGTAGGGCTGGTCCGCGACCGAGAGCGCTCCCAATTCACCCAGGAACCCCAGCGCGCGTTGTCGCTCCTGCTCGTTGCTGTCACTCCAAAGCGTGTGCGTCGCCGCCAGACCGCTAACGACCAGATTTACTGCCCGTTCATGCAGATCAAGGCGGGCGTCCATCTGCACACTGACAAAACCAATGGCCTTGCGCAGTTCTCGCACATCGTACCCGCCAAGGGCATGACCCAATATGGAGATCTTTCCACGCGTGGCCCACAGGTGACCCATGCAAAGTTGCATCAGCGTTGTCTTTCCGGCGCCGTTTGCGCCCAGCAGCGCCCAATGTTCCCCCCGACGCGTCTGAAACTGAATGTCTTCCAATAACCAGTTGCCCTGACGCCGGACTCCTACACCGTCCATATCGATGACCACAGGTATCTGTTCGATCGCCATCAACCACCATCTCGTTGTCGGTAACGTATATCATTGTACCGGAGACAACCTATTTTTGATATCCAATCTGTAAGGATGATACACTGACTAAGACTAAGACACCCGAGGAGTTGAATCCTGTGTACGTGTACCTGCTGGCGCCATTAGCTCTCATGCTCGCAATCGTCGTTGGGTTCGGGCCCAAACGGATTCCCGCGCGCGCAGTGGCCTGGATGGCCGCCACCGTCCTGGCGCTCGCCGCGCTCGAATATCTCGCGGGCTTCTTCCCTCCGATCAACGTACTGTTTATTCTCTTCATTATTTTACTTGCTGCGATGCTGCGCGTCATCCGCATTGTCATGGAGCACTCTGTGCCCCGCATCATGAACAATCGCATCCTGATGATCGCGCTCGTTTCCATCGTGGTTATACTGGCCATGGCCGTGTTCAGCGGCGGGGCCATCATCCTGGCCCTCGTCGCCTGGTCCGTGTACCGGAGTACGAAGCGCCCGCGTGGGCCCAGACCGGTGAGTCAGACGGACGGCATATCCGCATTTTGGGACAACGCCCGTAAAGCGATGAACGCCCTGGGCCCGCTCTCACTGGTCATCATTGGCACCGCCGTAGCGCTCGTCCTCTCCGGGGTGATCGCCGGCGCGTTGACCAAAGTGGCTGCAGCCACCACCTACGCTCCCCAGGTGACGCTGGTCAAAGCTCGGGTGACAAATACACTGCCTGCCGTCAACGTATCGGATGTGCCCATCGTGGAGAGGGCAAACGCCGCTCTGGTCCTGTCCAACAGCATTGGCGGCCTCGGACCACAGTACCATGTTTCCAACCAGGGTCTGTCACTCGTAAGATATCAGGGCCAGTTGGTCTGGACGGCCCCGCTTGACTATAACAACGGTCTGATCTGGCTCACCAAGCACACGACGCCGGGGTATGTATGGACATCCGCCAGTAATCCAAGCGCAAAGCCAGCGCTGGTGCTGGGACAGTCCTACCAGATCACTCCCAACGCCGGATTCGGATACAATCTGGGACGCGTTCTGTACCAGAACTTTCCTACTCTGTACATCGGTACTTCCGATTGGGAACTGAGTCCCCAGGGCAAAGGCTACTGGGTAACGTCTCTCTACGCTCCCGCCCCCGGCCTGGCCGGACTCGTGACTCACGTTCTTGTCGGCAGCGCGCTCACCAATCCTACCACGGGGCACGTCATTTTTTACCCCCTGCACTCACAACCAGGGTGGGTGAGTCAAATCGTCGGACCCAATTTCGCGCAGAATGAAGCCCAGCGCTTTGGGTGGGACCGAGCAGGTTTCGTTGCCGCGACATTTACGCATCAACTCACGACTGAACCTGTCCACGCCACCCCTTACAACGTGCTTCTGGGCAATGGAGGCCTGGGTTGGGAGATCCCGATGACATCGCCAAGCAGTGTCGACAACTCACTCTCAGGCATCATCCTTGTGGACGCCGAGACCAACCAGGTGACCTACACGGCATTTACCGGCGTGCAAAACGATGTGGCCGTCACGCAGCGCATCAACGGCGCCACGCTCAACAGCACACTCAGCGCGGGGAGGCCCCTGCTCTATAACGTGGCGGGCGCTCTCGGCTATATCGCCCCTGTGATCAATCAATCGGGAATCGTTCAGGAAGTGGCGCTCGCCGATCCACACAACACCACACAACCAATCATCGCCTCATCTCTGACCAGCGCCTTCGCGGCGTGGCAGTCTTATCTGGCGGGCACCGCGACGCCGGGAACCGCCGTGCCGGGGCTGGTGCATCTAACCGCCTACGTGACGCGAGTAGCCACTTCTCTGGAGTCGAGCGGCGCCAGCGGCGCAACGGTCAAAGAGTATTGGCTATACCTGATCAATGGTCAGGCATTTCGGGCGACGTTGTCACTGAACCCCAATGTTGTGCCGTTTGTACGACCAGGAGATCTGCTCTCTATCACCTACATCAAAGACAGCGGCTCCCCCGCCACCCTGCAATCCATCACTGACCAAACTCTGCTGCGCGCGCCGACGACTAGCCCCCACGCAGCGGTCAGCAAACGTCATGCGCCGACCGTCCACCACGGCAGCGCGCCCTAAAGAGACGCTCACTACTCGCGCCGAACCGTGGCCTCGCGCCACATCCCTACCACTGACGACAGGAGCAACCCCCATCATCGCCACGAAAGGCGGTGATGGGGGTTTGCTGACGGCGTAGGCGTACGTTTGAAACCTCGGACGCTATATCTGGAGTGACCGCGCCTGCTGTGCGGACTTTATCACTGCTCCCCTAGGGACATGTGATAAACCCAATTTTGGCAGGCGCACTGCGGTACATATAGTGTTTGATTAAAGCCTCAAACACTATATGTGGGATCATAGCGCCTGCTGTGCGGACTTTATCACATGTCCTCTAGCTGGCAGCGTGCTGATTGTTTGCCGTTTTAACTTTCGGCGAAGAACCGTAAGAAGCGGACAACGACTTCTGTTTCAGTTCCGGAATCAATAACGTGGTCGCCATGCCGCAGATACATACCAAAGTCATAATGCCTTCTGTTCCTGACAGTTTGATGCTGCTAAGCAACACCGGCACGAAGAACGCCCCCAGAAAAGCGCCCATTTTACCGGCGCCGGCGGATAACCCATCGCCGAGAGCGCGCAGGCGAGTTGGGAAAATCTCGGCGGGCACTACAAACGTGGTTGTGTTGGGACCGAACTCGGTGAAGAAGTAACTGAGACCGTAAATAAGCAGGAACGGAATAACCATCGCCGTGATGTTGGGTATCAGGTACAAACTCCCGAACGCAATCGCCATGATCGCAAAGCCAAGCATCTGAATGGTCTTGCGTCCGATCCGATCAATCGTAAACGCGGCCACCCAGTAACCGGGGATCGCGAACACGAGAAAGATGACCGTTGAGACGAGTGTCGTATGCAACAAGGAGGCGTTGGGAGCCAGAGATTTCATGATAAGCGTCGATGACACACTGTTTCCATAGAATGCGATGTCCAGAAAGAACCACGAACCAGCAGTGCCAAGGAGACGCAGCCAAAACTGTGCCGGAGTCCAGCCGTCGGCCGTGGCCGCCTGGGCGGCAACCTCCTTGTTCACGAGCCTGCCGACGACTTGCGCCGCCTCTTTTGCATCACGTTTCACTTCGAGCAAAAACCGCGGGGTTTCACTGATGCGTCTGCGCAGATAGATGACGGCTGCGGCCGGTACGGCGCCAAGCGCAAGCATAATTCTCCATACCACATCATGGGAGATGCCCGTCATGAGCAACACAGAGGCCACAAGCGGTCCGACAAGCAGACCGAATCCCTGCATCGCAAACACACTGGTGATCAGACGCCCGCGATTTTTTCGATTCGCGAATTCACTCATAATAATGGCGCTGGTCGGGTAGTCTCCACCGATTCCGAGGCCGATGATAAAACGCCACAGCAACAGTTGCGTGAAATCCTGAGACGTTGCGGACAACAGTGCTCCTAAAGTGAGGATCGCCACTTCCACGCCATACACGGCCTTGCGGCCGAAACGGTCAGCGAGCTTGCCAAACACGATCGCGCCTAACGCCGCGGCAATGAGCGATGTGGCATTCAACAGGCCAATCTGTGTTTTTGACAGATTCCATAACGGACCGAGGATTGTTGTCACAACACCGATGATAAACAGATCGTACGCGTCAGTGAAAAAACCCATACCTGCCGTAACCATCGTCTTCCAATGGAACTTTTGCAACTTCGCTTCCTCAAGCGCCTCGATGACATCCACTTGCTGTCGCACTCTGGATACCCCCTGAAATGATCGATTGTCAATCATGCAACTCTATAAGTTCGTTTCAATCTTATCAAGGGCGCGTGTGGAGTCTAATAAGGAATTGTAAAGGTTACGTAAATCAACAAAAAGACAGCGAGTCGGCTTGCAACCCCGACTCGCTGTTTTACAACGGTCTCCAGTCGTGTCATGTTCCGGTCAATAATCCCAAGTCTACTCCCGCATCAAGTGCCTCAGCACCATTTGCAGAATACCGCCATTGCGATAATAGTCGACCTCGATGGCGCTATCGAGACGGACCGTCGCCGCAAACGCAAGTTCCGATCCATCGGGCCGACTGCCTCGTACGGTCACCCGTTGACGCGGCTGCAGGGAATCATCCACCCCATCGATGGCAAAAAGTTCTGACCCGGTGACTCCAAGACTCTTCCAACTGACCCCAGCATCGAGTTGAATAGGCAGTACGCCCATTCCAACCAGATTACTCCGGTGGATTCGTTCAAAACTCTCCGCAATGACCGCTCTTACACCGAGCAGGAACGTGCCTTTCGCCGCCCAATCGCGGGAACTGCCTGTGCCGTATTCCTTCCCTGCAATGATGACAGTGGGGAACTCCCGCGTCTCATAGTTCATGGCAGCATCGTAAATCGACATGATGTCGCCGGTGGGAATGAAAGTCGTCACTCCGCCCTCAGTTCCCGGAGCAACTTCATTGCGAATCCGCACATTGGCAAATGTGCCGCGCATCATGACTTCGTGGTTGCCGCGCCGTGATCCATACAGATCGG
>JAJZEE010000109.1 GCA_021805735.1 Bacillota bacterium | reverse complement strand
GCCTGCGCTAGATTGATACCTATTCCGGGCACCCGGTCGCGACTGCGGTGGCATTTGCCAATATTCAACTGATCGAGAACGAGCAACTGGTGAGCCGCAGTCACAGGATGGGGGCGCTGTTTCTCGGCAAATTGAAAGAGGCGCTCCAGGATGTCGGATGGGCAGGGGATGTGCGCGGCAAAGGGTTGCTGGTCGGGGTCGAATTGATACAGGACAGCTCGAACGCCGCTCCGGTGGCGGACAGTTTTATGCGGTCTGTCGCAAAATATCTGTTGAACCGAGGAATCATTGCCGGCAAGGCAACGGATGTCGAGGCTAACCACAACAACATTTTGATGTTCGCTCCCCCACTGGTTATTACGGAGAGCCAGGTCAGTCAACTCGTGAATGCAGTGACCGATGCAATTATCGACGTCGGAACGGGGGGCGCTTAGTCATGAAGGTTGGCGTTGTCAAGGAAATTAAGCCTCAGGAAAATCGGGTCGGTTTGACGCCCTCAGGCGTAAAGGCGCTGATCCGGTCGGGACATACGGTTCTTGTAGAGCCGCATGCCGGCGAGGGAAGCGGTTACTCGGACGAGGAGTATGAGTCCGCCGGAGCGCAGATTGCGAATCGCGGCGCGCTGTTTGGAAATTCGGATATGATTGTCAAAGTCAAAGAGCCCTTGGCAGAAGAATACTCGCTGTTGCGTTCCGGCCAAATCCTGTTTACCTATCTGCATCTGGCGCCGGCCCGTGAGCTGACGGAGGCATTGTTGGACCGTAAAGTCATTGGCATTGCTTATGAAACGATGCAGGATTCTCGCGGCAATTTGCCTTTGCTCACGCCAATGAGCCAAGTGGCGGGTAGAATGTCCATTCAGATTGGCGCGCAATATCTTGAAGCGTTTTATGGTGGGAAGGGCATCCTGCTGGGCGGGGTTCCCGGTGTGTCGTTGGGCCACGTGGTTGTCATCGGCGCCGGAGTTGTAGGAACGAACGCTATTGCCATGGCCGTCGGACTGGGCGCCCGCGTGACAGTGCTGGACGTATCTCTCGAGAAACTGAACGCCCTCCATGAGACCTACCAGGGCAGAGTGACCACGATGGTATCTACGGCTGAGAATCTCGCTGACATTGTTCCCACAGCCGACTTGCTGGTTGGCGCGGTGCTGATACCGGGCGCCAAAGCCCCTCGTCTGGTGACAGAACAAATGGTCAAAGAGATGCGCAAAGGCTCCGTGATCGTTGACGTGGCCATTGATCAGGGCGGCGTCGTGGAGACGTGCGACCGTCTCAGCACGCACGCGGATCCAATCTATCTACGTCACGGCGTGCTTCACTATGCAGTGCCGAACATGCCTGGCGCTGTGCCCCGAACCTCGACGATTGCCCTGACAAATGTAACGCTTCCCTTTGTACAACGGCTGGCAAATCGAGGACTGGATGCAATCGCGGAAGATTCCATGCTCTCAGCGGGAGTGAATCTGTTTGAAGGACATGTTACCAATCCGCAAGTGGCGGACGCCCTCAGACTACCCTACGCGCCATTGTCGCAGATCATGGGAAAGCAGTTGTCGTCAAGCCGTCTTGCCTAGCTCCCTATGTGCGCATGCTGCTGCGAAGCGCCATCAGTGAAATGAGAAGCCCGCGTGTGAGGAGTCCTATGCTGTGCCCGTCGCGAGTTCGGCGCAGCCGTGTCTGAGCAGGGGCACAGCATAGGACTCCGAACGGATGGGGATCGGGAATTGTATTCAATTATCTGGAGGGATCACTCATGACAAGAATGACACCCAGTGAAGCGATCGCGGAAACTCTGGTGGCCGAAGGCGTCGATCATATGTCCGGGATCGTCGGTTCGGCGTTCATGGATATGCTGGATCTGTTGCCAAACGCCGGCATCCGCTTCATTCCTGTGCGCCACGAGCAAAGCGCCGCGCACATGGAGGACGGGTTTGGCCGCGTGACGGGGAGAGCCGGCGTGGTGGTGGGGCAAAACGGGCCCGGCATCACCAACATGGTGACAAGCGTCGCGGCGGCGAACATGGCTCACACGCCCCTGGTTGTGATCTCCCCGTCAGCGGGGTCTGGAACTGTCGGGTGGGATGGATTTCAGGAAGCGGACACCGTCTCGATCTTCAAACCGATCACAAAAGCGGCGTTGCGTGTCACACATCCCAATCGGGCGGCCGATGTCCTGCGCACCGCGTTTCGCATCGCATACGCAGAACGGGGGCCCGTACTGTACGACATTCCTCGCGACTACTTTTACGGGGAACTGGAGGACGAAATTTTACAGCCGTATCAATATCGCGCCGAAAACCGCTCGGCAGGCAGTCCTTCCGCGCTGGCGCAGGCAGCGGAACTGCTGGCGCAGGCGAAGAGACCCGTGATCATCTCCGGACGCGGGGCCGTCGACAGCGATGCAATTCCCGTGATTCAGCAGATCGCCGAATACCTGACCGCGCCAGTGGCTGTATCGTACCTGCACAACGACGCGTTCCCGGCCAATCACCCACTGTGGGTGGGGCCGATCGGCTACATGGGCGCGAAATCAGCCATGCATGTGCTGAGCCAGGCGGATGTCGTGCTGGCGATCGGCACGCGCCTATCGGTATTTGGAACGCTGCCGCAGTACGACATCAACTATTTTCCGAAGCAGGCAAAAATCATTCAGATCGACATCAATCCGCGCCACATTGCCCGCACTCATCCGGTGGAGATGGGGATTGTGGCGGACGCGCAGGCGGCCGCAGAGGCATTGCTGCAACTGTTGCGGGCGAAACAGCCGAATCCGCCTCAGAATCAGGCGCGTCTGGCCGAAGTGCAAGCGCAGCGGACCCAGTGGAAGGACGAGATTCTATCGCTGGCCATGACCGACGGCAATCCCATGAATCCTCGCCGGGCGCTGCTTGAGATTACCAAGACGCTAACTAAAAACGTCATTGTTACGACGGACATTGGCAACATCGCATCGACCGCGAACAGTTACTTCACGTTCGAACAGAGCCGCAAATACCTGGCGGCGCTGACGTTTGGCAACTGCGGATTCGCCTATCCGGCGGCTATGGGCGCCCAGCTCGGATGCCCGGATTGCCCTACAGTGGCCATCATCGGAGACGGGGCGTGGGGGATGAGTCTGCACGAAGTCAGCACGGCTGTTGAGCAGGGGCTGCCGACTATCGCGTGCGTGTTTAATAACGGGCAGTGGGGCGCGGAGAAGAAAAACCAGGTGGACTTCTACAATAATCGGTTTGTGGGATCAAACATCCAGACGCCCAACTTTGCGGAAGTGGCGCGGGCCATGGGCGCCGACGGCGTGCGGGTCAGTCATCCGGGCGAGGTGGGCGACGCCATGCAGGGGGCGCTGAAATCGGGCAGACCCACCGTGCTTGAGATCATGGTCGATGGAACCCAGTTGGCCCCGCCATTTCGACGGGACGCTCTGAAGCTGCCTGTGCGATTGTTGCCGAAGTACGCAGATCTGGATCATCGCAACCAGCAATAACGGAGAGGGTGGCGAGGGGCAGCGCTGCGCGGGGAAAGCGCCGCAGCGTTGCCCCCTTTCATCTGGCGACACTTGATGGTGGAGGAAGGGATGCGACGTGCCGAGCGTTTGCGCGCAGGAGAGGATTCATGACATTCGGGAGCGCGGCAGCAAGAGACCTGTTCACGTCATAGTGACGGATGGGGATGATCCGCGGTGCCAAGACGCCGTGAAGCTGTTGCTGCGGGAAACTGCCAATATGTCACTGCGCATCACGCTGCTGACCCACGCCAGCGCGGTTGCAAATGAGACGTGGATGCGCGGCAGCAATCTCAGCATTGTCGCGCCAGAGGACGATCCTCAGCTGCCGATGCTGGCGGACGCCTACAGGGACGCGAGAATTCGCGCCGGCAAAGCAGCGCCGTCGCGAGAAGAGGCCTATCGGTCCGTTGCGACAAACGAGATGTACGCGGCGATGCTCCTGGTCACGGGGCGCGCGGACGGGATGCTCGGCGGAGCGAGTGTTCCGACCGCGCGGGTGTTGCAGGCCGGGCTGCAGATCGTGGGTCTGAAGCCAGGGAGAAGCGTTGTATCCGGGGCGTTTGCGATGCTGTTCAGGGAACCGTTAGCGGGCGGACAGGAAGTCGTCGCGTTTGCCGACTGCGCGGTGGTGCCATTTCCGACAGCGCGTCAACTGATGGAAATCGCCTTAAATACATCCGAAATCATGCGCGATATCTTGCGCATAGACCCGGTTGTCGCGTTCCTGTCCTTTTCCACCAAGCATAGCGCAAAGCACGATTCGCTGGATAAAATTCAGGAAGCGGTGGCTCTTGTCCGTCAATCACAGCCTGAACTGATTGTCGACGGCGAACTGCAGGCAGATGCGGCGATCGTGCCAGAGGTTGCGTGGAGCAAGGACCCTGGCGGGGTGATTGACGGACACGCCAATGTACTCATTTTTCCAGATCTCAATGCGGCCAACATCAGTTACAAGCTTGTACAGCGGACTTCCGGGAGCATGGCCCTGGGCGTCGTGTTGTCCGGGTTTGCCAAACCGGTGAACGATTTGTCAAGAGGATGTTCTGTGGACGACATTGCAGACATGATCTGCGTGACCTCTCTCCAGACAGACGATCCGCGCTGACATGCAGTTCCACGAAGTGTTGCGGCCCCCGAGCAGTGGACAGATACATCATGGAGGCGCTCCCTGCATGAAGAGCGAATCGATCACTCCTTAATCCGATTTCTACTTACCTCAGATCCAACTTCTCGCGCAGGGCCGCCTTGTGAATTTTGCCTGTACTCGTGATGGGCAGGGAGTCCACGAACAGGAACCGGTCCGGCGCCCAGAAGCTGGGGATCCGCCCGGACGCGACCGCGCCCTCCACGAATTCACGCAGGTCCACTGCCGACACCGGCGTCCGCGCCTGAATCACCGCGACCGGCCGTTCGCCCCACTTGTCATCCGGTTGGGCCAGGACGGACACTGCGGCCACCGCAGGGTGTTCCGACAGCACGGCTTCCAGCACCCCTGTCGGAATCCACTCGCCGCCGCTTTTCACGGCATCCTTTTGCCGATCGACCACGTAGAGACTGCCGTCCGGAAAGCGGATCGCGAGGTCCCCCGTGCGAAACCAGCCGCCGACGTAGACAGCGCGGCTGCTCTCCTCATCGTGCAGGTACCCGTCCGGCAACCATGGGCTGCGCACCCACAATTCACCAATGGCTTGGCCGTCTTGGGGAACGGATTGGCCGTTTTCATCGCGCACCTCGACGTCAACAAACGGAATCGGGCGCGTGCGAGTGGATAACACCTGCAGGGTGTCCGGCGACGACGGACTTGGGTCCATCCCGCGCGCAATGACCGAGATGCTGGTCGCCAGTTGGTCTGATCCCCCGTAGATGAGGCTAAACTCTACGCCGTTTTTGACGGCGCGCTGTGCGAGTCCGGATGGCAACTGACTACCGCCGGTCAATACTTTGAGCGGCAATGCCTGACCCGCCGCCTCAGCCTCGTCGAGGAGCATGTGAAGTTGCGTCGGAACCATGTTGCTCCAGGTGACGCCTTCGCGAGCTATGAGTTCCAGTTGTTCCTTGGCCGGCGCACGTTCTGGCAATACCAGCCTGGCGCCCATGTAGGGTGGAAAAAACGCGGCGCCCCAGGCGTGAATGTGGAAAAAGGGAATCAGCGGCATGATGGTGTCCGCGCTGGAAAGCTTCGCCCCGGTCGGGTGCAGGGCCAGGTGGTGGGCAATCTGCAACGGGGCAAGAAGCATATCGCGCTGGGTGTACCGCAAACCCTTTGGGCGGCCGGTGGTGCCGGTGGTGTAAAAAATCGAATACGGGTCATTTTCCGCAACGCGGTTGGCGTGATCCGGCACCACGAGACGGCCCTCGGCGACGAGGGCTTCGTAGGTTCGATCACGGTCACGGTCGTGGTCATGATCGGCGTCTGTTAGCCAGACCCAGTTAGGGAAGTGATCGCGCAGCTTGCCGAGGGATCCGGCAAAACCTTCCCACACAAACAACCACTCATCCTGGGCGTGGGTGATGGTGTAGAGGAGGTCGTCGGCGGCGAGTCGGAAATTGAGCGTGTGAATGACGGCGCCGACCATCGAGAGCGCGTACTGAAGTTCGAGGTAGCGGTGGCTGTTGACGTCCATGACGCCGACGACCGTGCCGGGGCGAATGCCAAGGCGGGTGAGCCGATCGGCCACTCGGACGGCTCGCTCCCACACTGACTGGTAGGTCAACCGATGCGGTCCGCTCAGGACTTCCACCTGCCCGTGTTGGGCTAAGGAAGAGTACAGCAGTTCGTGGATCACGAGTTTACGCATCGAGTCCAGCTCCCCATACTATTTTGAGGTCGAGTGCGGATGCCGGGTACTCTTCATGGAGCAGGAAGTGGGTGGCGTAAAGGTCGGCCATATGCGCGTAGCGCGGACCGCCGGTCTCGGCCAACTTGTACAGCAGCCCGACCTGCGCGGCGTCGGCCAAGGTGGTAAGAGCGCGCTTAGCGTACCATTGCGCTTCTTCCGGGCTTTTCAGGCTGGCCAGATGCTGCACGGTCCGCTTCATCGTCTCGGCGGCCAGTCGCGCGGCATCCGTGCCAGCCCGTTCGAGCAGCGGGAGGAAGTCGGCGAGAAAGGGTTCGTGCGCCTGCTTTTTCTGCATCGCTTCCAGCATGTCGAGCGCCTGGATGTTGCTCGGACCTTCCCAAATCGGGGTGATAAGGGCTTCCCGGTGCCAGCGCGCCACCGCGTACTCCTCAAGGAACCCGAGTCCGCCAAACAGTTCCATCGCCGTTCCCGTAATGTGGGCGGCGTGATTGGCGGTGCGGTTTTTCGCCAGGTGGCTGAGGAAGCGGGCGTAGTGGTAGGCGGGGGAGTAGGGCGGACGTTCGCGCCAGGCCTTGTCAAAGGCGTCCACGGCGTGAAAGGCCAGCGCCGTGCCAGCGACCATACGGACGGACAGGTCGACGAGGTCGCGGCGGATGAGCGGATGCTCGACGAGTCGCTTGCCAAAGGTCTCCCGGTTCACCACGCGGCCGAGAACTTCGAGGTGGGCTTTTTTCGCTATGCCCATCGCCGCCACCGCGTTGGCAAGGCGGGATACGGTGAGGTTCTCGAGCGTGTAGTAGATGCCTTCATGGACGGCGCCGACGAGATACGCCTCGGCGTCCGCGAACTCCGCTTCGCCGGACGGAACCGCGCGCGTCGCGCTTTTGTCCTTCAAGCGGCGGACGTGGTAGTTAAGATCGCCCCCCAGGTTCAGGCGCGGAACGAGGAACAACGCCAGACCCTTGGGCCCGCCCGCCGCCCCTTCGGGTCGGGCAGTGACCAGCGCCAGGTCGGTGAGGCCAGCGCCGCTGGTAAAGTATTTGTCGCCACTGAGGCGCCACACCTCGCCGTCGAAACGGGCGGAGGCGGTGTTCGCCCCAAGATCGCTGCCACCCTGAACTTCAGTCATCCAGGTGGCGCCAAACGCCTCGCCGCTGAGCATTTTCTCGACCCAGTCTTCGTGCTCGGGGGCGTATTTTTTGATCGCGTAGATGGTCTGACCGGTGATGGTCACGATGCAGTAGAGGCCGGGGTCCGCGATCAGGTACCCGAGGGCAAAGTGATGATGCCAGTTGCCGCCTTCATGGGGAGGACGGTTGACGCTGGCGAGTCGCGGCAGAATCGCCTGTTGGGCGGGGCTGAGGCGCACCCGGTCGACGCGATTTCCGTCGAGGTCGTGCATGATGAGGGTCGGCGGCGCGTCGTGATCGATATGGTAGGCGGCCTCCATCACCTCGTTGCCGACGAATTGTCCGAAGGAATCAAGATCACTCTGAAAACGTTTCCATTCGGGCCAATAGGCGTCGAGAATGGCTTGTAGGTCCGAATCGACTTGAAAGTGGTTTTGCCCGGCTGCGTAGGACTGAAATTTCATGGTTACTCGTCTCCTTCCGTCTTCTCCCTGAGCAGTGAGTCCATGCGTCGACGCCATTCCAGCAGCTCAATCCGCATGGCTTCAAGGTCGCGGATTTGCGCCTCCACTTCGGCCAACTTCGCATCACCTCGACGCAGCACGTCCTTCAGTTGCGTCACTTCACTCGGATCTGCGGCGTAGAGGTCGAGCATATCCTGGATCTCGGGCAGGCTGAACCCAAGGCGTCGGCCGCGCAAAATGAGTTGAAGCCGAACGCGATCGCGATCGGTATACCGCCGTCGGTTCTGCTGCCGCTCCGGCTGCAGAAGGCCCAACTCCTCATAGTAGCGAATCGTGCGCGGCGTTACATCGAATCGGCTCGACAGTTCGCTGATGCTGTACCAAGTGGGGGTCAATGCGTGTTCCTCCGTACGAAAGAGTCACTTTGCACGCGCAAAGAGTGTGATTACTTGGATTTATAATACAACAAGGTGCAGTTAACGTAAACAGGAAGTATGCACAAAACGTGTGTTGACTGAGGCGGCACTCGGCCTGTTGGCTTCATGGGTCATTTGCGCGACGCGGAGCGAGGGGTTGCATCGTTACGCAGGATGCGCGATATCCATGACGCGGGAACAAGCGAGTTCGATACGCTGGAATCGTGTGGACCAGAGTCCGCCATCGCGATGCCGCCAACACGAGACACGGTTGACGGAATCCAAGGCTTGATTTCGGACTCAGACAGAGGCGCTTTGGAGCCGGTTGCAGTCATCCAGATGGGGATGCCCCTTTTTCGCAGCAGCGCCAACGCGGGAACATCCTCTTGCGACGTCGGCACAGGCTTGCCATTGTTTACCGCCCAATTTTCCGCCAGCCAGGCGTCGCCTCTCGCAAGTTTCGCAGATAACGCGACCGAGGGAGTAAGCAGTGGTCGCGTGATTCATTGCGACATTTCGCGATTCATCTTTGAATGATCGGCAAAACAATGTGTGACGGGCGCTCGACGTCATGGTATATGGACTGGCGGGCCGATCGGTATTGGGCGGTGGTTTCATTGGACGCCCCCGTGTTCAGGTTGCGGTTCCAGCGCGGGAAACTGCTGCTTGTCACGTGGACACGGATGCGATGGCCGGGTAAAAAGACGTTGCTCGTTGCCCAGCAGTCGATGGTGATCGCATACACTTCTCCAGGCTCCATCCATGACGCTGTCTCTTCTCCGTCACGGTTGCGCATGCGCAAAATGCCGTCCGCAAGCGGAATCGAGCGTCCGTCCGGATGCACATCCGCGAGCCGCACCACAAAGTCGGTGTCCACCGCATCGCTGGAGACCCAGAGTTTCGCGGTCACAGGCCCCGTTACTTCGACCGCCTCAGTGAGCACTTCGGAGGTGTACACCAAGAGATCGCGGCGCGTCTCGACAGTCGCCTGATCATACGGTCCCGCAGGAAGGGCAGTCGCCATCAAGGTATGGCCGCCGATGGTCGGAACAGGGTTCCCGGGGTCATACTCGTACCGATCCGCCTGTTCCACCGTGGGTGGCGCGGCACTGAGCGAACCGTCTCCCGAGACGCTGTTTGCCTGCCCGCCGCTATGCAGGTAGTAGGGCGCGTAAGTCGTTTCCAGTAACGGCCACTGCGAGACGGAACGCCAACGATTTTCGCCCATGACAAAGATGTGGATCGGCAGATCGACCTCCGCGGTCGGTTGTGTGTCCTTGAGTTCAGAATCGAACCAACGCCGATGCAACTCAGTCATGTCGTATTGCAAATCAAGGGTCGATCCGTTGGCGGCCACGCCAAAATCCAATTCTCCGACAAAATTCATCAACCGACCGGTATGCGTCCAAGGGCCAATGAGCAATCGCGCGCGATGCCCAGTTTCTCGCAGTGTCTCATACGCGACGAGCGCGTTGCGCAGGAAAATGTCGTACCACCCGCCGATGACATACGCACTCACCGTCATATCGGCGTACCGCGTCTCCACCGTTTCCACGCCCCACAGAGCGTCATCCAGTTCTTTGTCGATGTAGGCCAAATACGGCGGAACGAGATCGGTTTGCCGAACCGCGGTCAGCTGAGCGACTGGGAGTTCCGGATACACGGTGTCCGTCATGTGGTCGATGGCATGGATGAGGCGGCCAAACTGGCTCGGCATGTCGGGGTTGCGGGCTGCTGTCCGCAGCAGTTGGTCGGGCATCATGGAGAGTGTCCAACCCGCGTACACGCCCCATTCCACGGCGCCTCCACGGCGGTTCGCGGCGCGCGCGTCCGTGACAGGCATCGCCGGCACGACGGTTTTCAAGGCCGGGTGGCGCATGGCGGCCGCCGCGAGTTGGGTCCAGGCAAAATAGGAGCCGCCAAACATGCCGACCTTGCCATTGCTCCCGGGCAGTTGGGACGCCCATTCGACAGCGTCATAGCCGTCCTCAAACTCTTGTTGAAACCCGGACAGCGAACCCTCGGACGAAAACGTTCCCCGCACATCCTGCACGGCCACGATGTAACCGGCTTCCGCCAGTTGCAGTGGATTGGCGAGGTTATAGTTAAAGATAGTGTCTTTCCCATAGGGAATTCTGACCAGCAAAACAGGAAACTGTCCTTCTGCGTCGGGTCGAAACACGTTCGCCCTGAGTCTGGTTCCATCGCGCAACACATTCTCGACATCACGTTCAAATCGCACATTCACTGAACAGACCCCTCCTGCTTCATAATGCCGTTGAACCGTAGTGCAATTTACTTTATTTACCTTGTTTCTATCATATCACAAAGTGGTCTGGCCGCAAGAGTATCAATATTATGGCGATAATAGCGGCGATCTTCGGGCTCTGGTGTGAGTGGGTAACGGTTGGTTGTGCGCCATGTCCGGTGTCAGCTTTGGCCACATGATGACGTGGATTGCAAAAATGAAACGTTTGGATATTCTGTCTCCAGGGGATGGACTGGCCGGTAGCCTTGGCGGACGTCTATACTACTGTACCGACCTGGATTCGAACCCCAGTCCAGGAGCAGTTTCCTGCTATATCTGTCGATTGGGGTCAGGTAGAAGAAGCGCTTGCCAAGGGGCCGCAGGGCACGCTGGAGCTCACACAGGAACAGTGGGATTGCCTTCGTGTAGAACAAGCGCTGCGCGTCTGGTCACAGAACCCTCACCTGGTGCGAAGCGATGCCAGCATCCTGAAAGCTGCGGCACATGTGTTGGCGAACCAGCGGGTACAGATATCCTATGACGCGTAGCAGCCGCAAACGACACAAGAACAGACATTCGATTTTCCCTCTCGAGGGGAAATGGGATAGAACCCCTACAATGGAACCTGCGCTTGTCTAAGTGGCTCACTTTCAAAATGATCACCGTGGCTCAAAACTACCTTAAGGCGTATCACTGATACGATTTGGGCTGCTGGCGGTAGCGCTCTTGATGTGGTGCCGCTCATGGACTGGAACCCCAAGGATCAGGTTCATATCCCGTACAGTTAAGAACGGCGAGCGAACAATAAAGGCCGCTTTCAGGCGGCCTTTATTGTTGGCAATCTATGATAGAATTGAGTTTGGAAGGGCAAAAACTTCCGCCTTTCCTCCCTACGTCGCAGACGGAAGGAGGTGAGGGGCATGGACTTGTTTCGTCTGTTCATCGTGGTCGGCGGCGTAACCATCGCGCTCTTGGGAGTTGCGAAAGCATACCTGGAGTACGCGGCGACGAAAGCCAAAACGAGGACAAACGAAAGCGGGGAATCCCCCAAGGATAACCCCCGCTCCTAAGCTCCAGCGGAAGGGTCGGTTAGCGACCTGCGCCCTTCCGCTTTGTTATCGTAAGCATAGCACGAAGGAAATATGCGCGCAAGACGCTCCTCACGATCCCCGCAGCTTATTTCTGCGCTCTTTCGCAAATTTAACTTCCGTTCGGAAAGTTGGAAAAGCCTCGTTTTTGTTCCCCTGCCTCCTCTCTTGATACACTAAGTTTCAATCGTCATCCGGCGCGATGGCCGGATGCTACCCGCACATCGTCTTATGACCGCATGTGTCGTGGATATACGTTTCAATCCTCATCCGGCGATGGCCGGATGCTACGAAGATGCAGACGGAGTCAGGCCGTTTAGGATCGTGTTTCAATCCTCATCCGGCGCGATGGCCGGATGCTACGCGAGAGGAGATGACAGGGTGCAGGATTTCTCTGAGGTTTCAATCCTCATCCGACGCGATGGCCGGATGCTACGCGGACGAAAGGATGATTGGTGTGACAGAGCGAGACTGGTTTCAATCCTCATCCGGCGCGATGGTCGGATGCTACCTGCCTGGATACGTTTGGATTCATCCGTCAAACAGTTTCAATCCTCATCCGGCGCGATGGCCGGATGCTACGGGGAGCCGATCTTTGCGAGTGTGGAGATGCATGTGATATGTTTCAATCCTCATCCGGCGCGATGGCCGGATGCTACATGAACGGAGGTTTCTCCAGTATGTAGTGTGTCCAGTTTCAATCCTCATCCGGCGCGATGGCCGGATGCTACCACCCGCGCGGTCGCGATAAGGCGACGGCGGCATAGGAGGTTTCAATCCTCATCCGGCGCGATGGCCGGATGCTACGCCACATCAAGACGAGTTACCGAAACCTCGCCAGCGTTTCAATCCTCATCCGGCGCGATGGCCGGATGCTACCAGGCAAGATCACCGAAACAGTTCAAAGCGCGGCGTTTCAATCCTCATCCGGCGCGATGGCCGGATGCTACCACACCAACATCCGACGTGATCGATGTCACAATCGTCTGTTTCAATCCTCATCCGGCGCGATGGCCGGATGCTACCCGGGTCACGCGGACGATGCCCCAGTCTGCGCCCTGTTTCAATCCTCATCCGGCGCGATGGCCGGATGCTACCTACAAACGTCACAGCCTGAAACACACTCACCAAAGGTTTCAATCCTCATCCGGCGCGATGGCCGGATGCTACTTCGAACCCGGATCGGTCGATTAGCAGTCGAAGGTTTCAATCCTCATCCGGCGCGATGGCCGGATGCTACTGGGTGACGAAAACAGCAGTCGCAATATCGTATTGGTTTCAATCCTCATCCGGCGCGATGGCCGGATGCTACCGGGGCAATCATCCGGCATGAGCTAGA
>JAJZEE010000108.1 GCA_021805735.1 Bacillota bacterium | reverse complement strand
AATGGATGGAACGAGTTGAACGGCGAGTGAGTATGTAAATACAGTCGGAAAGACGAGAAGCGGGATTGCCATCCCGCTGTATTCACCGTACAGTCTTGTGGCGAGCGCCGTTGTGACGCCGGCTGTAAGCAAAGACCGCGTGACGAGGATGGGCTCAATGGCGAATGCGATTGAACCGATAAAGCGGCTAAAGGTAACGGGAAGGGCGATTTCGAGGATTGCGTGAATGGTTTTTCTCCAGGGCTCCGGTTGCCCCTGCGGTGCGGGCAGCACAAGACGATTGACCCGATATTTGCGCCTGTACACACCGTACATGTACATGCACCCCGCGAGTTCGCCCAGTATCATGCCGCCTGAAACACCCGCTGCGGCAAATTCCAAACCCTTGGCGAGTGACATGGCGGCAATGATCCACACCCCAACGATACGGATCAGAGTCTCGATAATCGATGCCACTGAGGGTGTCGTCATGATCTGCAGCCCCTGAAAATATCCGCGCAGTACAGATGACACCGCTATGACGCCGATGATCGGTGTGAGCGTCATAAATGGATAAAACGCGCGCGGATCAGTGAACACGTGTTGGGATAATTGGCGTCCAAAGAGAACCATGCCGCACGTCAGCACGACGGCGAGCACCAGTGTAGTTACACTTGCCAGATAGAGGATGCGCCGAATGCGGCGGCGATCGCCTGTGACAAGGGATTCCGCAACCAGTTTTGAAACGGCGACACCCATTCCGGCTGAGACGATCGTCAAAATGAGGGTTAGCAGGGGAAACACCATTTGAAACAGTCCAATGCCCTCCGCCCCGATGAGCCTGGTGAGAGCGATCCGATAGACAAAGCCGAGAACACGGGTCACCAGACTCGCGGCGATCAGAACGGATGTGCCTTTTATAAATGACTGACGGTACACCCCGCGCCACCTCCTTTGCGTTTGTCGGTGCGCTGTGAGCGCGCGGGGAGTTTGCAATCCGGGGCGACGATCGCTGCGACGTGCGGCTTGTACTTCATCATTTGAACGTATGCGCGATGCGGGCGGGTTAGTCCAAATCTGCTTGCGCTAAGTCGCCACAGGTGAGACAATATCTGCAAAGAAGGGGGCGGACTGAGTTGTCGGAACAGCCCGATGCGGAGCGCACAACGAAAGGTGTCATAAAAGTGTTTGGTCGTGTGAAACAGCCGGTTGTCAGCGACCCGCCTGCCGCTGTCGGCGAAGCCCTGGACACCCCTTTCCTAGAGGCGGGGGGCAAACGCAAAGTGGTGTTCGGACGTTCCGCTGTGCAGCCAGCAGGGGCAGACAGGGAGCGAGAGTTAAACGGCGCCGGGCACAGTGAGAACGCGGAACAGGCTGCTTTGGGGAGTGTCGTCGGGCATGCCGAGCAGGGCCAGACTGAGTTTGCAGTAGAGCCGGAAGCTGAGGTTCCCGCCGCAGTTTCCCGGGCCATCCACGCTGCGGAGGTTCTTCAGCCGCTCAGCGCAGTTGAAGATACTGTGAATCAGGCAGTTCATGATTTCGAGCCAGAGGCTGAGCCAGAGCGCGGCATCCCTGAGCCGACGCCGACCGTGGACGAAGCGGCCGTGGACGAAGTGGCCGCAGATCGGGATCAGGGTCCATTTTCAGCCGACACAGCCGACACAGCCAGCGCCATAGCGGAACCAGAGCCCGCTGCGAGAGAGAGAGTGCCGATTGCTCCCACTATGGAGCATCCCTTTGCCATCGAAGTTCAACGACTCGCGCAACAGGTTGCCCTGATTACGCCCATCCCTGATTTTGTGGACGTTCCGGACGAAAACCCGCTGGAGGGGGCAGTGACTGATGAACTTTTGCACCTGCTTGAAGATAAGGTCGAGGAGTTTCACTGGCTTGGATACAACCAGGTAACAGTTCAGGATCTCTGGATGTATTTCCGTGGTCAGGTCAAGCGCAGACCCAAATCGCTCCACGAACTTGTCAACGCGGTGTTGTGTCTCCAACCGCAGGAATTTATGAATTATTCGATGACACAGGCTTATCGACATATGCCGGCCGATATTCGTGAACTCCTGTGAGGGAAGCGGGCGTACGTAAACTGCGCGAGGCGTCTTAGTGACGAACAGTGCACTGCCATCATTTGGCATCCAGAGTGCAGCAGCCGACACGGGCAGTGAGGTTCTCTGCTGCCTGCATGTGCCTTTATGTCTTTATGTGCCTGCATTGATCTTATGTGGACAAATCGCTATACTGTTGCCATTGACTGCCTAGGAGGTAAACCATGGTTAAATGGGGGCGCCTCACGACCTTCCTCATTATTGTCGTGATGATTTTTGCCGTTGTCCTGTCGACAAGTCGGACGCTTTATACGAAGATTCCGTTAGGACTCGACCTGCAGGGCGGCTTTTCGGTGTTATATCAGGTGGGGAACGGGAAACAGGCGCTGACGGCCAGCGATATGTCGGCGACCGTTGCGGCGCTGCAGAGCCGCATCAACACGCTCGGCGTCTCTGAACCTTCGATTACCGTTCAAAATGGCGGTCGCATCAGCATCTCGCTCGCAGGGAAGTTCAATCAGGTTGCCGCGCGGCAGTTTCTGTCTTCGCAGGCCAATCTGGAATTCAAATCGCCCACGGGCCAGGTGCTCATGACGGGCAAAGACGTGGTGAGCAACGCGCATTACCAGTCGTCCACCACGACCGGTCAACCTGAAGTGGCGATCAGCTTTAAAAATCCGGCCTTATTTGCTTCCATCACGACAAAGTATCTGAATCAGCGCATATCGATCTGGTTTGACAACAAGATGATCAGCGATCCGAACATCCAGACTCCGATTACGGGAGGCAACGCGACGATCAGTCCTATGTCATCGGTGCAGTCGGCCATGCAGTTGGCCAACCTGATCAACGCCGGAGCACTGCCATTTCCGATCCATCAGCTGTCCTCCAACAGCGTCGGTCCGACGCTCGGACAATCTGCCCTGCATGCCACGCTGTTCGCGGGGGCGATTGCCGTCGCCATCATCTTCATCTTTATGATCGTCATGTATCGGTTGCCGGGATTGATCGCGGATATCGCCCTGCTGGCGTACAGTTACGTTCTGATCGCAGTATTTGCAGGGCTGCAGGTTACGCTCACGCTGACCGGACTGGCTGCCCTGGTTCTTGGCATCGGGATGGCGGTGGACGCCAACATCATCACGTATGAACGGATCAAGGATGAACTGCGTAACGGCAAGTCCTTGCAGTCCTCGGTGATTGCGGGGCAGCGCAAGGCGCTGCGGACGATTCTTGACTCCAACATGACAACACTGATCGCGGGGATTGTGATGTACGGATACGGAACGGGCGATGTGCGGGGATTTGCCGTGGCGCTGATCGCAAGCATCATCGTCAGCTTGATGACCGCTGTGTTTCTCAGTCGCACCATCCTGCTGCTGTTCACAAAATCGAACGTTGTCAGAAATACCTGGTACTTTGGCGGTAAGGGAAAGGTGGCGGGTGCGCGATGAGGTTTGCCATCATTCAGAGACGCAAATGGTTTTTCCTGCTCTCGGGATCGATCACTCTTGCGGGGCTGATCGTCATGCTCCTGTTTGGTCTCAATCTGGGCACGGATTTCAAATCCGGCTCACAGGTGGAGATCGTGCTCAACCAGCCGTATAACTCTGTCGCAGTGAGGAACGTCTTTACCAAAGTGGGATTGCCTATCGGACCAACTGGGATTACCGCCGCTGGCACGAACAACGCCATGGCTGTCGTCCGCCTGTCGTATCCGATCACCAATCTGCAGGAAGGAAAGCTGAACACCGCGATCAAAGCGGCTTTTCCGAAAGCGCTGGTGCCGCCCGGATATTCGACCGTGGATCCGATTATCGCCCAGGAACAGTCACAGACGGCTGTCTGGGCCGTGCTCGTAGCCTCCCTTTTTATCGTCATCTACGTGGCGATCCGCTTTGAGTTTCGGTTTGCCCTGGCGGGCATCGTAGCGCTGCTGCACGACGCCTTTATCGTCATTTCCGTGTTTGCGCTGCTGCGCATCGTCGTTGACCTGCCATTTATCGCGGCTGTGCTGACGATTGTCGGGTATTCGATCAACGATACGATCGTCATATTTGACCGCATCCGGGAGAATCTGAAGAACGCGAAGATCAAAACGCTGCATGATCTGGAAACTTTGGTGGACAACTCGCTGTGGCAAACGATGGCACGTTCCATCAATACCGTACTGACCGTGCTGTTTGCAGCCACGACACTCTACTTCTTTGGCGGCGATCCCATTCACAATTTTTGCTTTGCATTGCTCGTGGGTCTGGTGAGCGGGGCGTACTCCTCCATCTTTATAGCCAGCCCGATTTGGGTGGCCTGGCGTGGGCGTTCTCTCGCGAGACAGTCGAAGCGGCCGGCGCAAGCCTGATCGATCAGGGTACGCCGTCTGGTTCAAATGAAAAAAGATTTGCACAGAGGAGCGCGCCCAGCAGTAGAACGTAGCAGAGAAATAGAGCACGCCAAGAAGATAGAGAACGGCTGCGCGAGGTCGCTAACACCCCGGTTCTGTGGTAGCCGGGGTGTTCGTTTGGTAGAAAACGTCCATGTTGGGAATTCTGGTATAGACATCCATGCTGCACGCATCACCATCAGGGAATGAAAAAGGCGCCGAAAGGTTGTTCACGGACGCAAGGCCCGCTCGGGGAGGAGTCATATATTGCGCCCGTCGCGAGTTTAGCGACAGCGGTGTCTGAGCAGGGGCGCAATATATGACTCCGACCGGCACGGACCAACGATTTTCCGGGACAGACACGACCGGAGTTGAGTGGAGGAATCGGCGATCGATCACCTGACGACAGTACGGGAGCAAAATCGGCAGGCGCTTTACAGCATCGGGCTGAATGTAGTGCTCACTGCGCTAAAGGGTGTTGTGGGCGTGCTTGCGCGCAGTGACGCGCTGCTCGCTGACGCCGCTCACAGCGGGGCTGATGTGGCTGGGTCTCTCGCCGTCTGGGTTGGTCTCCGCGTGGCGCGCCGACCTGCGGATGCGGACCACCCCTATGGGCACGGGAAGGCAGAATGGATCGCCGCCAGTCTGGTTGCCGTGCTCCTGCTCCTGGCCGGGCTTGATGTTGTCTATGCATCGATTCGTCAGTTTTTTAAACCCCCCGTCGCCCCGGACGCTGTCGCGTTCTATACCGCCGTGTTTGCCATCGGCGCTAAGGAAGTCGTGTATCGTTACCAGGTGACTCTTGCCCGGCGACTGGGATCTCCCGCACTGCTCGCAGGGGCGCAGGACCACCGATCCGATGTCTATTCGTCACTAGCCGCCGCCGCAGGAATCCTGCTCGCTGTCATCGGGAACCGGACTCACGTTCCCGTGTTGTTGTATGCGGATCCAGTTGCGGGTCTCATCGTGGCTCTGGTTGTCGTATGGCTCGGCTACAAATTGGCCAGTGATTCATTTACAGCGCTGATGGACAAGGTCCTCGACGCGAAGGCCGCCAGTGACATGCTGCATCTCGTCGAGCAGGTGCCGGGAGTCATGCGCGTCGATGATTTGCGTGCTCGCACCCATGGCCCTTACGTTGTAGTCGATGTCAAGGTGAGCGTCGACGCGGAGGCGACTGTTCTCGCGGGGCACCATATCGCCAAGGCCGTGAAGACACAGATGATGGAGCATTTTGACGACGTGTCTGACGTTTTGGTCCATGTCAATCCTTTTTTGACTAGTGAGGGCAGTATGCGTGGCGGGAACCGAGATCGCGACTCTTAGCGAACGTTTGCCCGCGTTGCGGCTTGCGGGCTGCGTTGCGTATAATTGAGGGGTGACCTGGCACTGCACTTTATCGGCAGAGGAGTTCTGGCGTGAACCTGCGAGAGAAGATTCGAGTGATTGAAGATTTCCCCGAACCGGGTATCAGCTTTAAGGATATCACTACCCTGCTTTGTGACGCGGCAAGCTTTCGCTATGCGATCGACCAGATTGCACAGTTTGCGGCCGGGAAACGGATCGATGTCGTGGTTGGCCCCGAAGCGCGCGGCTTCGTGATTGGCGCCCCTACGGCGTACGCTCTTGGCGCCGGGTTCGTGCCGATTCGCAAGCCGGGAAAATTGCCGTGGCAAACAATCCGCAAGGACTATCAGTTGGAATATGGAACGGATGGACTGGAGATTCACGCCGACGCAATCCAAGAAGGGCAGCGCGTTCTCATTGTGGATGATTTGTTGGCCACAGGCGGCACGATTCGTTCTTCAATCGAACTCGTTGAACGGCTGGGAGGAGTTGTCGCAGGTTTGTGTTTCCTCATTGAGTTGAGACATCTCGACGGGAGAGCAAAACTGATTCCCTATGAGATATTTTCATTGATTGAGTACAATTAGTCACAAAGCGTGGAACGGATATACGAGGGATGAAAGAAGGTGAGGAAGCTTGGAAGCGGACCGCGCGAATACGGGTGTCACACCCCTGGACAACGCCTCAGCAGCGTTCACTGCCTCAGGGAATACGACGGAACCGAGATCGTCTTCCGATTCGGTGGATTCCGAAAGACGGTTGGCGCGACTGTTTGCGAAGGCGCCCTATCTGAATCCAGCAGAACAGGAACTGCTGCGCCATGCGTACGCCTACGCCGACCTGCATCATCGGGGTCAAAAGCGCAGTTCCGGCGATGACTACATCACTCACCCTCTGGCCGTGGCCCAGATACTCGCGGAACTGAAACTCGACGGTGGAACACTCGCCGCCGCATTATTGCACGATGTAGTGGAAGACACCAAGGTTACTGATGAAGAGATCGCCAGACAGTTCGGCCAGGAAATCGCGAGTCTTGTCGACGGCGTAACGAAACTGAAACGGCTGCGGTTTGAATCTCGTGAAGAACAGCAGGCCGAGAACTTGCGCAAGATGTTTCTCGCTATGGCAAAGGATGTGCGCGTTGCGCTGATTCGCCTGGCGGACAGACTGCACAACATGCGCACGCTGAAATATCGCCCACCGGACAAGCAGCGCAAGACTGCCGAGGAAACGTTGGAGATATTCGCTCCGCTTGCGCATCGGTTGGGGATGTCCACGATAAAATGGGAACTGGAAGATATTTCGTTGCGTTTTATTGATTCGGGCCAGTACTATCGCATTGTCAATCTCATGGCAAAGAAACGGGAAGAGCGGGAGCGGTACGTGCAGCAGGTCATTGAAGAACTGCGCGCGAAGCTGGCGGAACTGGCTGTACACGCTGACCTTTCAGGCCGTGCCAAGCATATCTATAGCATCTATCGCAAGATGACCGAACTGCACAAGGAATTTAGCGAAATCTACGACCTGTTTGCCGTACGGGTGATTGTCGATTCGGTGAAAGACTGTTATGCGGTGCTAGGAATCGTTCACACGATGTGGAAGCCGGTTCCCGGACGATTTAAAGACTACATCGCGATGCCAAAGGCGAATCTCTACCAAAGCCTGCACACAACAGTCATCGGCGTCAGCGGCGAACCGCTCGAAATTCAGATTCGTACGTGGGAGATGCACAGAACAGCGGAATACGGGATCGCGGCGCACTGGATCTACAAGGAATCCGGATATCAGGCCAAGGAAGCGGCAGACAAGAGAGATGTTGCGCAACTGACCCCGGGCAGTGTTCCGATGGTCGGCGCGAACGCCAGTGTCCAGGCTGCCCAAACCTCATTTGAAAAGAAGCTCGGCTGGTTTCGTGAAGTGCTGGAGTGGCAGCAGGATTTTCGCGACGCGCAGGAATTCATGGACACGCTGAAAATGGATCTGTTCACTGACGAAGTGTTCGTGTTTACTCCAAAGGGTGCGGTCATGGAACTGCCTGCGGGTTCCTGTCCCATCGATTTTGCTTACAGGATTCACACCGATGTGGGAAACCGCTGCGTGGGCGCGAAAGTAAACGGGCGCATTGTCACGCTGGATACCCGGTTGCGTACGGGTGATATCGTGGAGATCCTCACTTCCAAGTTATCCTATGGTCCAAGCCAGGATTGGCTGAAAATCGCACAGACATCGCAGGCGCGCTCCAAAATCCGTATGTGGTTCAAGCGCGAGCGGCGCGACGAAAACGTGGAAAAGGGAAGCGAACTGCTCGAACGGGAAATCGCCAAACATAAACTTGATCCCCACGCGGTGCTTGCCAATTATCTTCCGGATGTGTTGGGGAAGTTCAATTTTGCCAAACCCGAAGATCTCTTTGCGGCAGTCGGGTACGGAGCATTGTCGCCCGTGCAGGTCATGACTCGGTTGGCGGAACGAATCAAGAAGGATGACCCGGTCGTCGATTCGTTGGCCGCCTTGCCCATGACGCCGCTGCCTGATCGGGAACGCCAGCAGAAGCGCAAACCCAGTACGGCCAAAGGGAATCTTGGAATCCGCGTCAAAGGCGTCGACAATCTGCTGATTCGGGTCTCCCGTTGCTGCAATCCAGTTCCGGGGGACGAGATCGTCGGCTTTGTCACCCGCGGCCGAGGAGTTTCCGTCCATCGCAGAGATTGCCCCAATGTCATGTCCATGATCGATGAGGGCAGCCGCATGCTCGAAGTGGAATGGGAACACGGCGCGGGTCAATCCTACAACGTTGACATCGAAGTGACCGCGCTGGACCGACGCGGTCTGATCAACGAGGTGATGAATGCGGTTGTGGAGACGAAAACGGACATCACGGCGGTCACGGGCCGGGCCGATCGCCGCAAGATGGCCACGATCAACCTGAGCATTACGATCCGCAATGTCGATCACTTGCGAATGGTTGTAGACAGAATCAAGCGGGTCAAGGACATTTATGCGGTCCGTCGAGTCATCCAGTAGTCATACGAGGTGAGGGAGCGATGAGAGTCGTTGTGCAACGCGTACGATCGGCGAGGGTGAGCGTCGCGAACGATATTGTCGGAGCGATCGGGCGTGGTTTGCTCGTTCTTGTTGGCTTTACGCACGATGACGCGGAACCCGATCTGACATTTATGGCGGATAAGATCGTCAATCTGCGCATTTTTGAGGATCCGGAAGGCAAGATGAATGATTCGCTGCTCGATGTCGGAGGGGCCATACTGTCTGTATCGCAATTCACATTGTATGGGAACGCCCGCAACGGTCGGCGTCCCAACTATATGGCGGCTGCGCGGCCTGAGATTGCTCAGCCGCTGTACGATCGGTTCAATGCACTGCTGCGGGAAACGGGCATGATCGTGAGAACCGGGCGATTCGGAGCGATGATGGACGTCGAATTGATCAACGATGGTCCCGTCACGTTGTGGCTCGATACTGACAACCTATGAAGGGAGAGGTCAGGGATATGCTGATGGAGCGCTTTACACTCAATGATATTGGAACCAACACGTATGTGATCGGCGAACCTGGCGGTCAGGTGATGATCGTCGATCCCAGCGCCCGTGACATGACTCCGGTGATCAGTTTTATTCGCGACCGCGGACTGGCGGTTTCGAGGATCGTCAATACGCATTGTCATTTTGACCATGTGCTGGGTAACGAGGCGGTTCGCGGGGAGTACCGCGTTCCTCTTCTTATCCACAGGCTGGAGTTGCCGCTCCTGCTCAGGGCGCCTGAACAGGTGGAGACCTGGTTTGGCTATCGGATGGAAACAAGGGAGCCCGACGGTTACCTGGCAGAGGGCGATGTCATCCCGATCGGCGCCTTTTCTTTTCACGTGATCGAGACCCCGGGCCATAGTCCAGGCGGGATTTGTCTGTATGAGCCAGACGAGGGCGTTCTCATCTCAGGCGACACCCTGTTTGCGGGAACGGTCGGACGCACCGACCTGCCCGGCAGCAACGGCCAGCAACTGATGGAATCGCTGGAGAAAAAACTGTGGCCGTTGCCGGACGATACGCGCATCTTCCCCGGACACGCTGATGACACCACCATGGCGGAGGAACGCATGCACAATCCCTATTTCCACTTTTGAGCAGAGGCGCAGACTGGCCTCCGCCCAACGTCGGCGAATCGTGCATATCCGATCCAGTCGGGATGCCGATCATGCGAGAGGGCAGGCTGACTCCGAGATATAGGGGGTATTCATGCAAATTGGGCGCGATGGGTGGGCACATGTTGGCATGCGCCAGCGTACCGTACTCCTGAAAAGGTAGTTATGGGGAGGATCAGCGCGTGCAAAAGAGCCAAATTGGCCACTTACGGGTGGAACTGGTCATGACAGACGAGATGAGGCAGAGTTTGATGGAACTGGCCGCAGGCAGTGCTGCGACGGTGATTGTGCCCGATGCGATGCTGCGGCATGTGAGGGTGCATCATTTGCAGTCTGACGTCACGAGAATCCGAGAATTGCACTACCGACAGGTGCATGTACACCGTCTTGAGCTGGCGGTGTCCGGCGCGGCGCGCGTTGGTCCATAGCTCTGGCTTGCAGACCGCCGCTTTGGCGGTGAGCCACAAAAGGGGTGAAGCGCCCTCTGGCGTGGGGAGCAGCAGCCGCATGGCTCATGCTCCTCTCTCTTTTTGGCGCCGTACAAATCACGATGATTTTTCGGTGAAGCGTCGGCGGCCTGCAAAACCTTCGTCGACGCCATGCCAGTAGCGGATATCGGGTTCCCCTGCACGCCAGCACAGATAGGCTTCCCGACCGTCAATAAGCGTCAGAAAATCTACGAGTCCCGCATCGATATCCTTCACTTCAATCGATTGACTCAGCAAATGATCGATCTGCTGCCTGGCAGCGAGTAGAGCGAACTCAATTTGCGCCTCTTCTACGAAAAATCGATCAGCACTGGTCGCTTCGCCCTGTTCCCGCTTCCATCGCTCGATCTTAAGGCGCCTGATGGCAATTTCCTCGCGGGAGTTCTTCAATTCCTCGATTTGCTTTCGGATCTGCGGCAATAGTCGATTGGCGTCTTCAACGGTATAGTACTGTCTATTCATGGATGTTCCCCTTCTTGAACGCAGTGCGTATCCTGGAAGATTTGGCGGCTGGCGCCCGCGCGATGGAATCTGCTCAGACATGTACTCATAGTATACGAAAACGGTGATTTCTATGCCAGCGCGACGGCGATCCCAAATCGCGCGTTGCTCGAACATGGTGTAGGATGGTAGGATATTGACGCACCGCAATAGGTGCCCTGATGAGCAGGTCTGGAGGTGTCACTGTGACGTGGCTAAACAGGGTGATCATCTGGATCTTTGGATTACTGCCTGGGTGGTTGTCGAAGTGGTTTGTGTTTTGGCTAAAGCGTAAATACGTGATCGGCGTCGTTGCCGTCGTGCCGAATGAGCGCGGCGAGTTCCTGTTTTTGCATCATACATACAGGCGCAAACGCCCGTGGCGACTGCCCGGCGGATTGAAAGAACGTAACGAGCGACCCTTTGACACAGTTGTTCGGGAGATGCGCGAAGAGGTCAACATGGCGGTCAGGCCACTTCAGGTGATTGCTGTTTCGTCCTCTGAGATCACGTTTGACGTGGCAGTTCTGTGCAAGTTGGTGGAAGCGGGCCCCTTCGCGCCCAATGCGGAGATCGACGATTGGCAGTGGGTGGATCCGGCGCGCGCCGCGTTTGACATCCCCGGAGAGCAACGCGAGTTTTTGGAAATTGCAATGCAAATGACGCAATGGTCAGGTGACTATCAGGATGGCGCCGACAGTTGATTGGCGATGACACGGCGAATGATGTCAGGGTCGAAGGCGGATGGTACTTCCAACTTCAAAGTGTACGAGTCCACGCCAAAATCGGTGATGGAACCCTCCACTGCGCCGGAATGATGGCCAGAAACGGCTTGAAGCAAGTCATCGGCCGCGACGTGATAAGGCAGAGAAACATGCCAGACCTGCGTTTCTCTGCCGCCATGGATGGTTACGACTGCCGTGATTATGGCTGAGTTCGGAACTACCCTCAGTTGCGCTCCGTCTTCAATCGTGGTGTAGTACCAGTTGATGTCGATCACTTTACCGGTATAATCGGTCGAACTGAAGTAAGATGACCGAATGGTGATCTTTTGGCCCAGTGAAAAGGGCCGGACGGTGAGTAAAATGAGACCGGCAAAGAGGTTGGAGAGCGTGGACTGGGCGGCGATTCCCAGGATCACGCCGGTGAGCGCGCCGCCAACCAGGATGCTGCTGATCTGTACGTGCAGCAGGTGGAGCGTGACGATTGCCACAAACAGATAGCCAACGGCGGCCAGCGACCTGCGGCCAATCGTCCAAGCGCGCGAGTCGGCAGTCTTTTGTCTGCTTGCAAACTGGGAAAACAGGTGCTCGGTATGACGGACCAGCCAGAATCCCGCGACCAGCCAGCAGGCCGCCAACACCCAATCGGTCCACAGTCGATTACGCGGCGCAATGGCGGTCATGAATGCCGAGCTTTGAGCGACATTGAAGATGACTGCTAAGGTGACGAGCAGTATGGCCAATACGGTCAGTTTGCGCCAAGGGGCTCTTTGCGTGTCGTCGGGCATTCGCTTTGCACTCCCCAGTCAGGTTGTCCATGCGTTTTGTCATCATTGTAAACAAGTCCAGTTTTCAAAAGCAAACGACCGGAGGGATGGATATGGAAGATGCCAGTGAGGCGCGACTTCCGCAAGTACTCATTTATCACGAGACAAAGGCGATGGAGTACGCATACGAATTATTGAAACTGGGACACGCCAATGTAGCGGTAGCGTCCACGCCCGAGGAAGCGGCGAAGCTGATTTCTGACGCCGAGGTGCTGTTTTGCTGGCGGTTTCCCCTCGCTCTGTTGGACCATGCAGAACATGTGCGATGGATCCAGTTGATGGGGGCGGGTGTGGAAGATATCGCCGCCAGTTCCCAAGTTCCAGCGCAGACCGTGGTCACTCGGATCACGGGGCAGTTTGGACAGCCTATCGCTGAGTACATATTGGCCTTTGTGTTGCACGTCGTCAAACAGGTGGATCGATTTCGCTATCAGCAGGCAGAGACCGTATGGCGCCCATTTGCCACAGAGAGACTCGCTTCCCAGACTCTTGCTGTGGCAGGAATCGGTTCCATCGGGGAGGAGATCGTTCGGCTTGGCAGAGCGTTTCACATGCGCGTGATC
>JAJZEE010000107.1 GCA_021805735.1 Bacillota bacterium | reverse complement strand
CTACCGTTAGCCAAGAGCAAGGGTGTCCATCGCAAGGTGGAATCTGAAGGAAGCTGGAGGCAAACTCTCGACCCGAGGTACACGAACCGCATTTGAGGCGGTCATAGTCGGATGAGTTGCCATCACACAACAAAGTCCGAAGTCGCCAAGGGCTGGGGCCGTAAACTGCGGCGGGTGCATGAGAGGAAAGAGGTCGTTCGTATCCGGGGAGGCCTGCCCGGTATGCCAGCAAGTCTGGCAACCATCGTCGAGAGGCGGTGCTGAACGGGCAGGAGTCAGCAGAGGCCATAGTACGTCACCGAGCGCTCGCTGACGGAAGGGCCGAACATGAAATGAGGATGGACGGAATGCGTGCGCATGACGAGCACAGAAAGCAGAATATCCCGCAAGGAGCCTCCGTCCAGAGGATAGCGGTGAAGCCGCGAGAGGCTGGGCAGCGAGGGCCGAGTTCGTCGTCGGCACAAAGACAGACCCCATCCTGCGAAGGCAGTACCGACTTGTTGGAACAGGTTCTGGAGCGCAGTAACCTACTTGAGGCCCTGAAACGAGTTGAGTCGAACAAGGGAGCGCCAGGCGTGGACGGGGTGACGGTAGAGCAACTACGGTCGTATGTCCAGACGCACTGGGCGGACATCCGTCAGCAACTACTTGCGGGAACCTATACACCGCAACCCGTCAGGCGGGTCGAAATTCCGAAGCCCGGAGGCGGTAAGCGGAAGTTGGGAATTCCGACGGTGAATTCATTCTGCACGCCTCCCAACAGGGTTTTGGAATTAGAGATGAGTCGGTACCATTAACAGCTTTTTGCTCGATTCAAATGGCCGGAGTTTTTTATTCGTTCTCGCAATTCAAGTTCCTTTTGTTCGTCCAACTGAATGTTCCAAGGCCCACCCGGAGCAATTTTCTCTGCAGCGAGAATCCCTCGATTGAGCCAGTAGTAGACCACGCCGGGGCTAACCTTGAGGCGCTCGGCCGCTTCTTTAATGGAGAGTCCTCTGCGTTGTGAAGCATATCCAGGTATCTTGTGTATATAGCGAATCCACTTTACCGAGTCGACGGTAAACATTCTGCCCTCCGGCGTACGTGTATCCGATTCGTTCAAGTGAGCCACCACTTGTTGATCATGCTTTAGCGCCGCAAACCTCTTGCTTCAGGGAGAGGTTAGGCGCGTCACTGTGGTGTTCTTTGGCTCTCAACATACTGCCGGATAATCGATAGCGGCGCACCGCCGCAACTCCCGGCAAAGTAGCTGGGGGACCACAGATGTCCGCCCCATAGTTTCTGACGGATCTCTGGATAGTTCTTTTGCCGAATCAGGCGACTGGAAACACCCTTCAGGCTGTTGACCAAAGTGGAAATCGCCACCTTGGGCGGATAATTGACCAACAAATGCACATGGTCATCTTCTCCGTCGAACTCCACCAGTTCAGCTTCAAAATCGCGGCAGACGGAAGCCATGACCGGGCGCATGTCCTCCAGAATCGCCTTTGTAAACACACCGCGACGGTATTTGGTGACAAAGACCAAGTGAACGTGCAGATTAAACACACAGTGTCTTCCGGATCGGATATCATTTGACGGGTTCATAGACCAAGAGTATCATAAACCCATGAAGATTCTCAAGGCGTTCCGTTTTCGTTTGGAGCCTACGGACGAGCAGGCTCGCAAGTTCTCGCGATATCAAGGGTGCATGCGCTTTGTGTGGAACAAAGCCCTTGCGCTGCAACAGGGACGGCTGGAAGCTGGCTATCCCTTATTGTCGTATGGAGAATTGGCGAGACTGCTGACACTCTGGCGGCACAGCGAAGAGTACGGATTCTTGGCTGTCGCCCCGGAGCATCCGTTGCAATGGACGCTCAAGTTTCTCATGCAGTCGATCACGGCAGCTTTCGATCTCTCCAACCCCGCGCAGTTCCCGACCTTCAAGAAAAAGAATCGGGACGAGGCTGGTCTTCGCTACCCGGACGCCAAGCAGATCAAACTCGATCTGACAACGAAAGACCAAGATGGCCGAAACGTTTTCCCAAAGGTGTTTGTACCCAAGGTTCGCTGGGTCAAGTTTCGCCTGTCGCGCACCATTGACGGATGTATAAAAAACGCGACGGTGACATGGCATGCGGGTCACTGGTACATTTCGTTTCAAACGGAATTTGAGGTTCCCGACCCGGTCGTTCATCCGTCTCCATCCGAGGTCGGTATTGACCGCGGTGTTGTTCACCTCCTGGCATTGTCCGATGGGAACTTTTTCGATGCGCCGGGCTGGTTTCGACGCTATGAAGCAAAAGTGGCTTGGGAGATGCGCAAGCTCTCTCGCATGAAGAAGTTCTCGAAACACTGGCATAAACAGGTGGCGCGAATTCAGCGATTGCACGCCCACATCGCCAATGCCCGTCGGGATTTCTTGCACAAGGTATCCACCATCATCAGCCAAACCCACGCGATGGTGTTTGTGGAGAATCTGAGTGTGAAGAACATGACTCAATCGGCGAAGGGCACCAAGGAAAATCCGGGTCGCAATGTACGGGCCAAAAGTGGTCTGAATAAGGCCATTTTGGATCAAGGGTGGTCGATGTTTCAGACATTCTTGACGTATAAGCTGGATTGGTCGGGTGGACGGTTGGAGGAAGTTCCGGCTCCTTATACAAGTCTCACCTGCCCAGTTCCAGAGTGTGGGCATACCAGTAAAGCCAACCGATTGTCACAATCGGAGTTTCGGTGCGAGAAATGCGGATTCGCAGCCAATGCGGATACAGTAGGTGCAATAAACGTTCTAAGGGCCGGGCTGGCCCGGATCGCCTGTTCAACCGCGTAGCTGCGGATGAGTCGGTTCTGACCTGCAAGGGAATGAGGAGCCGATCCAAGGGGTGCACCAAGGCCCCTGATGGCAGGAAGGAATCCTCCGCGTGAACGCGGAGGAGGAAGTCAAGGAGGGGGGCGTTTCTTATCCAATGAGAGTATTGGCAGGTGTTGATATTGGGGGCACCAAATGCGCGATCAGTCTTGCCGAGTTCCATGAATCAGGTTTTAAGCCCTTTGTTCGCGAAGTGTTTCCGACTCCTGTCGGATTTCAGGCGACTTTGCATCAACTGATAGAAACCCTTCACAGCGTGCTGAGTCAGACCAGCGATACGGAACTGACAGCGATCGGAATCAGTTGTGGATCACCACTGGATGCCAAACGCGGAATCATTCTCTCTCCACCGAATCTTCCGGGGTGGGATGGTGTCGACATTGTGACACCGTTTCGCGATACGTTCCGTGTGCCAGTGGCCCTGCAAAATGACGCCAACGCCTGTGCGTTGGCGGAATGGCGATTCGGCGCTGGACGTGGTGTGAACAGCATGATTTTTTTAACATTTGGAACGGGCATGGGAGCCGGACTGATTTTAGACGGCAAACTCTATTGTGGCGTGAACGGCATGGCGGGGGAAATCGGCCATGTTCGAATGGCGGACAACGGCCCTGTTGGTTATGGAAAAGAGGGGTCTTTTGAGGGGTTTTGCAGCGGCGGCGGAATAGGACGTTTGGCCAGAGCACGGACGGCAGCCTGGTTGGCGGAGGGGCGCAGTACCAGCCTCGCCGAGAGTTCTGCCAGGATCCCCAGTATTACAGCCAAAGACGTAGGGTTGGCAGCGCAAGCTGGGGATGAGCTGGCAGCGGAAATTATGGCGACTGTAGGGGGATATCTGGGACGGGGACTCGCTCTACTCGTGGATTTGTTCAATCCGGAGGTCATCGTCATCGGAAGTATTTATGTTCGCCAGCAGGCGCTGCTGGAACCGGTTGTCATGTCCGTTCTACGCGCTGAATCGCTGTCCCTGTCGCGGTCCGTCTGTCGCATTTTGCCAGCGGGACTAGGCGAAAATGTCGGTGACTACGCAGGACTATCCGTAGCGCACGATGTATTTCTCGACAGAAGTTTAACCGGAGAATGAATGAACGTTTGTCGTAATAAACGGGAGGTATACACCCATCATGCAAGACTGGTTGAATGGACTGATAACTGCTTACCCGGATCTCCAGCCTTGTGCTGAGAATATCGAAGAAGCGTATGGTATTCTTCATAAACAGTTCGCGGCCGGCAATAAATTATTGGTCTGTGGAAACGGCGGCAGCGCTGCAGATAGTGAGCATATCGTAGGTGAACTCATGAAGTCGTTTGTTGTGGATCGTCCGATTCCGGCGCAACTACGGGATCGACTTGCACTGACGCCGGATGGCCTCTATCTATCCAATCACTTGCAACGGGCGCTGCCGGCCATTTCGCTGGTGAGCCAGAGCGCCCTTTTCACCGCCTTTGCCAATGACGTGCAGCCGGATCTTGCGTTTGCCCAACAGGTATATGGCTATGGCAAACCCGGCGATGTGCTGTTGGGTCTCAGCACCTCGGGAAACTCCAAAAATGTGGTTTATGCGTTGGAGTTGGCAAAGGTCCTGGGAATGCGCACGATCGGGATGACCGGGAGCGCAGGGGGAGCGATGGCGCCCTTTTGCGATGCCTTGATCCGGGTGCCATACGAGAGGACTTCCGATGTCCAGGAGCGCCACTTGCCGATCTATCACGCGCTGTGCATGTCCCTGGAAAGAACGTTTTTTGGCTGATCGGTGCGTCGCCTGACAGTCGAGTTTGTATTTCCGGAAGCATGATCTTATGGCGTTGTGATGTGCGTCACGTTGCCTCGGTGATGATGGCCGTATAGTGTTGGAGACAGCACGACGGCTTGAGCCGTCTGCCTACGGGAGGAGAACTTGCGATGAATGGTTATGCGGCTCGGTTGGACGTGACGCAGTACCCGCCGCGATTCAAACACGAAGCGATTTTTGCCGTCTTTGAGACATTGGCGCCGGGTCTCGCCATGGAGATCATCAATGATCACGATCCGAAACCGCTGCGCTATCAGCTTGAGGCGGAATATTCGGGGCAATTCGCTTGGCAGTACATTGCCGAGGGACCAGAGATCTGGCGAGTGCGCCTTGAACGCCGCGAATCCTGAAGGGGTGGGAGCATGCGAACGCGAAACTGGTCGGTGAATCTGGAAACGGAAGAGTATGTGGCCGATAAGAGTCTGATCGTCTCAGATGCGTGCGCGGCCATCCAGGAAACGGCGGAGGGCTGTTATGTCAATATTGCGGTGGCGCCAGATCACGGTCATCCGGATCTCTATCTGACTCCCGTTCTAAGGGAACGGTTTGGGACAACTGTGGACGTCCGTTACGTCGATCAGTGTGGGTGCGGCGGTCATGTGTACAGGATTGCGAAACTGGTCGGGCCGTCATGAAATCGGCCCGACTGTTTATCGCGCTTGCCATGGTGCACTTTGCAGTTGGGGTGACTCTGGGCGGATTGATGGCCGTTGACGCGTCCCTGTGGGGACCACTTTCTCCCATCCACGCCGAACTCAATCCGTTTGGATGGCTGACCATGCTCATCTACGGCATGACGTATGCCGTATTGGCTTCCTTTGGAAATTTTCGCCCGTTACCTCCGAGAGCTGCGTGGGCGCATCTGCTCTGCGCCGAAACAGGCGTGGTGACAATTGCGCTTGGCGCAGGGCTTTCTTTGAGCGGTTTGGTGGAAATGGGATGGTTATTTCAGGCCTTGGTTCCTTTGCTGTTTCTACGCAATATTTTATGGATCATTCGTTCTCGACAATCAGTTTCTGCTGATCGTCCATCAGAGGCAAGCACCGTAGTGTCGGGCAATGGGGTGAATGATAACGGGTTGCTGACACCGGCTGCATATGCGGGTTCCACTGATCGTGTCGCGCAGCGCGGCACCAGCCTGGCGTTATTGTGCTGGATCGCGGCGGCGGTGTGGATGGCTGTGTATGTTTTGAGGTCTTCTGGGCCCATCACAACCGATATGCCTGTTGGTGTTCAGGCTTTGGTATACTATGGGTGGATTGCTGGAACTGTAATGGCCGTTTCGCTACACTTGCTTCCGCGCTTTGCGGGGAAGGCTTGCGTAGGTCCTAAGCAGGGTCGGTTGATCCAGATGATGTGGATTGCGGGTGTTATGCTTGCTTCGATCCCTTCGGAACCGGGGGGCGTGGTCGGACGAATTGGGTATGGGCTGATTGGTCTGGCACTCGTATGGAATGCCAGCCTTTATGTGTGGCAGATGCGCCGTGACTGGTTCCACCGACTCGGTCCGACCTCTGGCGCAGCGTGGTTTGCCAGTTGGTGTTTCTCGTGGGCGTTGGGCGCACGGCTCGTATGGGGGGGCGATCCCCTGTCCTTGGTGTCGCTGCATCTTATGTTTCTGGGCTGGATTACCACACTCGTCTATGGAGTGGGATACACGCTGTTTCCCCGCGTGTTGCATCGCAACGTGCGCTATGGTTGGGTTTCGCCCGTACAAATGACGATGTCTTTGATTGGCGCCGTAGTGATGCCGCTCGGATTTTCCCTGATGGATCGCGGCTCGGTTGCCGGGCCTGACATACTGGCTGTCGGAGGGGTGTTCGCCGGACTAGGCGCTCTCTCGTTCATCGCAATCTGGTCTGCTTTGAAGCGGGAAGGAGGCGCGGCATGACGGGTATAGATGAAATGCGTCGCATGGTGTTGTTTCACGATCTGACAGACGCAGAATTTGCACAATTGGCGAAGCTGGTGACTGTCCAACGCTGTGCGCGCGGCGATTACATTTTTATGGAGGGGCAGGCCCGGGAATTTGTGTACTTTATCAAACGGGGGCTCGTCAAAATTTTCAAGGTTGACGCTGAGGGAAGAGAAAACATCGTCAATATTCTCGGCGCCAAGGCGATGTTTCCGCATGCGGGCCTGTTTGACGACAGTCCGTATCCGGGTACCGCAGAGGCGTTGGTCGACGGTGTTCTGTACGCTATTTCCATCTATAAATTTGAAGAACTGCTTCTGCAGCATCCGGATATGATGCGCAAGTTGCTGCGAGTTCTTGGCCGCATGATTTTGAGCTTGCAGACAAAATTGCAGGAGGTGTCGGTGTTTGACGCCAAAGAACGCGTGGAAGCTCTGTTGTGGCACTTGGTCGACGAGCACGGGCGACCTGACGAAGACGGTATTCATTTGTCGCTGCCGGTAACCCATACAGAGATGGCGCGCATGATCGCGCTCTCACGCGAATCGGTCAATCGCACATGGAACGAGTTTCGCCGCGAAGGTGTCATCGTGGGCGACAGAGACGACTGGATCGTGAGCCGGGAGTGGTTTGACCGTTTCCGACGTTGACCACTTGGCAGCCATAAAGAACCGGGAGATCGCGGAGGTTGCGCATGGATCGGTCTGAAATTGATCGTTCTGAAGAGGGGGGGTTGCAATGGAACCGAGGCTTGTTTATCGGGAGGAAGATCCGTCATGCATGCAGGCGATGGCGCAGTTGGAGAAATATGTGCGCCAAACCGGATTGGACAGGATTCTTGTCGAATTGGTCAAGATTCGCGCGTCGCAAATCAACGGTTGCGCGTTCTGTCTGGACATGCATACTCAGGACGCGCGAGTTTTGGGTGAAACGGAGCAGCGCATCTATTGCCTGGGCGCCTGGCGGGAGGCTCCTTTCTACACCGACGCCGAGCGGGCGGCGATTGAGTTGACGGAAGCCGTCACGCGAATCTCGGAGGGCGGAGTGCCCGACGATCTCTACCGGCGCGTCCGTCAGCATTTTGACGGCCGGCAGTATGTGCAGCTGATCATGGTCATCAACACGATCAACGCGTGGAATCGGCTGTCGATCGCGACCAGGACTTTGGCCGGGACTTACCACGCCGATGCGGGCCGTTCCGCCGTTGCGGAGCAATCCGCAGCGACGCAGGACCGGCGCCTCGATTGAGTCCATTGTTTGCGCTTCATACAGCGTCGCGCAGCCAGTGCGCTTTTTTGGAATGCTGTGTCACAGGGCTCTTCAATTGCTCTTGGCATTGCCTGAAAGCGCCGTAAAGTCCGTGGCAAAGGCTCCTGCGGAGTCGTTCAGGTCCACTCGATTTCAATATGGCCGTCGCGGATGCGAATCGGGTAGGTTTCCAGCCGGATCACACATGGCATGCGGGTGGCCCTGCCGGTGTCTATGGCAAATGCTCCGCCATGACAGGGGCAGACGATCTCCTGGCCGTCAATGTTCCCTTCCGTGAGCGAACAGTCTTGGTGCGTGCATGTATCCGCAGTCGCGAACCATCCCCGTTCCAGACGATACACAGCGATAGGTTCCCCATCGATCAAGTATTGCTTCATGTCTCCAATTGCCAGTTCGGACTCCTCGCAAACTGTCTCCCACGCCACGTCTTTGACTCCTTCCACAACGGATTCCTTCTGAGTTTACCATACCACAAACGGGGCGCGGGAACGTGCTTTGGCGCACACGGTGGCGAACTGAAGCAGACCGGGGGGCCGCGCAGAACGCCGGGTGCCGGGCGCACTTCTATCCCGAAAAATCGCCGCTGGCGTATTTTCTTCCCGGCCCGAAAAATCGCCGCAGGCGCATTTTCATCCCTGTTGTGGTGGCGCATAAGTGAGATTTTGCTTCGCAAAACTCAGGCATGAAAATCTATTCCGGAAAGTGTGACGTGATGCACATGCTTCGCTGTCGTGTATTGGTATGCTCAAGGAGTGAACACGCTCCTATAAGGGGCCGATACTCGTCCGGACGCACCTTGCGGCCAATCGGGGGTCATGGGCACAATCCATGACTCCGACGCGCGGATCATCATTGTTCCGGATACACCGCTATGCCGCTGTGCGGCACCAACAGGGCATGAAAAATGGCGCTGCAGGGCTTGTATTTCATAGACGCGAGACCCGCCGGGAAGAAACCCGCAATAAACCGTGGCAGCAGAAGGTGTGTTCGCCGTGATCAAAGGAGGTTCTGTTCGTGGTCCACTTGGATGAAGTGTGGCAAGCATTGACAGAGGTGCTCGATCCAGAACTCGGGCTGAATGTGGTCGAACTGGGGCTCGTGTACGAGGTTACGGAGCCGGGAGAAGGAGATGTTTTCGTGCGCATGACGATGACCACCCCCGGATGCCCCATGCACGACAGCATCAGCGGATCCGTGGAATGGGCGGTGATGCAGGTGGGCAACGTGGCGTCTGTGAAGGTGGATGTCGTGTTCGATCCGCCTTGGACGCCTGAGATGATGACTCTTGAGGCAAAAAGCAAACTTGGCTGGTCATCATGAACGCGGGGGAATGAGAGATGGCTGATCTGACATTTCGAACCGACATTGCCTGGACCGGGATGGGCGGCGATGGACAGGGGAGCGTCGGGATCGGGGGGAGTTCTCTGACCGTTTCCGCCCCGGCGAGCATGGGTGGAAAGGGGGTTGGAACGAGTCCGGAGGAATTGTTGCTGGCGGCAGTCGCTTCGTGTTACAGCAGCACGCTGTTCGCGGTTTTGGCCCGCCATGGATTGCCGGTGCGGTCTGTGGAAACCCGCGTGGAGGGAATTGTAACCGGATATCCGCTGAACGGAAAGTTTGCCGTGTTGCGCGTCAATCCCACGATCATGGGGGGCGATCCGTCTCGCAGCGCGGAGTACGAAGCGAAGGCCCGCCACGCTCGGGACCGTTGTTTCATCGGCAAGACGATTGCAGGCAATGTGGATTATCAGGTGGGAAATGTCCAGGCGCTGCCCGATGTGGCGCCGACGGGGCCACAAGCGTAACGTACCGCCGGTCGTCTCCGGCGGCGCGGCCCCATGCGCGTTGGTTGCGCTCTCGGCCACGGCATGGAAGGTCGACCTGCACGACGATGGGGGGTATGCACGTCCGCCGCGGACACTCACAATCATTATAGAAATCGTCTCGAAATAAGCGTGTCAACCCGAACATCGCAAAAAGCTCGCCTATGCGCCGATTCGAAGGGGCACAGCACGCGGGATTCGAAACGGTTGTTCCACAACGATTTCTCAGCCCATGTGGTCTCCCGCATGCAGACGCATTTCACCCGCCACTTTTCGCGGATCGATGACATACCAGATTTCTGCGCTAAAGCTGAGAATCGACAGCGAGACCAACAGGCAGCCTGCCATAACACCCCACGCGAAATGTCCGGCCAAGCAAAATGACGTGATGATCACACCGGCAGAGTATCCCCAAAACACCGGTCGACTGTAACGAAGCGGCAACAGGTCTGCCATCATCGGCACCTTGCCCTTGCCTGTGCCCGCCTGATGTCCATAGCGCTCACTCCAAACCAGAAACGGAATGATTTTGTACGTGTAAGCCATCACTGTCAAGGTGACGCAGCCCCAAATATAAAACAGAATGATACTCTCCAGAGCAACCATAGCGTGCCACACCACTACCTGAATCAGCAATGCGAACAAGCCCGCAAAACCAGCGGTCGCGGCGGTTATGACAAAACGGATCGGCGATTCGATTATCTTGCGCATGCGGTGCTTTATGACTGTGGCCGCGTAGACGAGATGGTTCGCAAAGCCCAACACGCCAGCCAGTGCGCCCAACCACAAAAATGGGGCTGCGCCAGACCAGGCGCCTGCGATGATCATCCAGATAGCGGCATGAAGAAGGAAAAACGTCCATTTCTCACGCCATGTGGGGTAGCCATGAGAGAGCGTAAACATCGGCAACAGTTTGATGCTGAACCCCATGAGCAAGAACGTGAAAAACCCGCCAGCCGCCAACACGATGTGAGTCGCAAGCAGTGGATTCATGACGGCGTTCAGGCCATTGGTGAGTCCTGCGTCCGTCAGGACGAGGAAAATGCCAGCCGTGATGGCCAGCGCAAGATAGCTGTGCGCGGAAGCGACAAACCATACGATGGGTCCGCGCACTGCGGTCTTTGCGATGGAGGCAAGGATTATCCCGCAATACACGAAGATGGCGAGCGCCATCGCGCTGCCAAATACCAGAAGGCCTGGGCCAAACCAAGTCTGCATCGACCACCAGAGTCCTGTGAGGGCGATCAAATACAGCCAGAAGTTCCATCTGGCGAAGCGGACAACCACAACCGGGATCAGAAACGCAACAGTCGCCAGTTGGTAGACGGCGCCCATTACAAAAGCCAGTAAAGCTCCGAGTGTCAGAAGATGTGTCAATGCGATGACGGAAGGCTGTGTGGGATCCTGGACCAGAGCACCTGATTGGATGGCCAGATCGACAGCGAATAGTCCGAAGCACAAGATACCGAGGATCATGTATCTCATCGGCAGTGTAAAGGGGGGCGATTGATTCGTACGAATGCCGCTTGATAAGGATGCCGCTGGTCTGGAAACGGGTGTGGACGCTGGCTTGGGAATTGACGGTGCTGTGCGTTGCTCTTCCATGGAGCGATCCCTCCTTGATGATCACAGTCAGACATAGAACCATGCGTCAATTGTAGCAAAGTGCGGCGCCACGGTTTGTGCTTCAGGTCACGAAATGACTTTTGCCGCGTCGCCGCGGAGAATTGCAGATGGTCGCTGCCCGACTACACTTTCATCGCTGAGTAGGGGTACAATACGACTAAGGCGTGCGATCGATACCCGTGATCGGGTGATCAAAATGAACCGGGAACTGAAGATCACGGGATGAGTACGAACACGAACGTCTTTCACGTGCAGTTCAGAATCAGTCAGGAGGTCATGAAAGTGGATTTTCATTATTCTGTTGTGACAGAAAAGACGATCGATGCGGCCATTCGGGCGCTCGAGGAAACACTTAAGGCAAGGAAGTTTGGAGTTCTTTGGCAGATGGACATTCCTGCGAAATTGCAGGAGAAGGGCGTTGACTTCACTATGCCTTTTCGGGTTCTGGAGGTCTGCAATCCGCACGAAGCGAACCGCGTGCTTACGCAAAATCCTATGGTCGGTTATTTCCTGCCCTGTAAAATCGTTGTCTATGAAATGGATGGACAAACACATATCGGAATGCCGAAACCCAGCGTATTGATGGGAATCATCGGGGATTCTTCGCTGGAGGAATTGGCTCACAATGTTGAGGTCAATTTGAAAAGCGCCATTGATGAGGCAAGGTAGACCGTGCCCGGTCTGACGAACGACTGTGATAGACAGAGCGCAGTTTCTCACGCGAATACAGTGTGAGGAACTGCGCCATCATGAATCGCCAAACGAATGTCGTTGCGTATCAAGATCATGCGTTCCAATCTGTGATGTGCAACACAACCCTGTTGCCACTGACGCGTTATGGTGTATGAAGAGGCGCACAATTAAATGGCGGGTTCCTCGACACTGGCTTCATTCCGGGATCGTTGCGGATGCCGGAGCTGACAAGTCTGTGGGAAGTAAAGACAGGCGAATGGGGTGGGGTTGATGTTTCAAACGACCGATACGTTAGGTGAAGTGGTTGCGCGGTTTCCGGATGCAGGAACGATCTTTACCGGTGAGAAAATCGATTTTTGTTGCCGCGGGCAGCGAACTCTGGGCGAAGCGGCGCTGGAGCGGCAGATTGATCCGGAAGCACTGGTCGAACAGGTGAATGCTGCGTACGCCGGGATGATCAGTGAGTCTCGTCAGCGTTCGGATTGGCAAGAGGCGTCATTGGAGAGTCTGATTCGCCACATCGTGAATACGCATCATGCGTATCTGAATCAGACATGGCCTGAATTAAGCCAAATGACAACGAAGATTTTGCGAGTTCATGGAACGCGTCACAGTGATGTTCTGGCCCCTGTTCACCGTATGTTTCACTTGCTGAAACTGGATATGGAACAGCACATGATCAAGGAGGAGGAAGAATCCTTTCCGATGATCATCGCGTATGAACAGCGTCCGGACAGGGAGTTGCTGATGCAGGCGATCAAGGCTGTCGAAGAGTTGGAAAGCGAACATCGCGAGGCGGGAGACATATTGAAAGAGATTCGGAACAAGACGGGAGACTATCATCTGCCCGAAGACGCGTGCAGAACGTTTGCACAAACGTATCAGAGACTTGAGGAACTGGAAGACGACATGTTCCGGCATATACACATGGAGAACAACATCCTCTTCCCACGGCTGCGCGCGATGAGCGCTGAGCCCGCAGCCGAATCTGCGGCTTCCCCCTCGGCCTGATCCGCAAGGGATAAACGGAACAGACCCCTGACCGCAGGGGTCTGTCGAATCACCACATCCGTAGCAATCCACCCTTTATTGTTCCCTGGTATGAAAAGTATGTTCATGATACCGAAATGAACATTGGCTTTCCAGCGGAGCGATGCTATTTTGCTTTCATCTATTAGAGATATAAGTTTCCTATTTAAAATATCATAGAACAACGACACGATTCATGAACCGATTGCGTTGCGAAAGGAGGTAAAAGAACAATTTGCACTGTGCCGCTGCGGACATTCAAAGGGTAAGCCGTTTTGCGACGGATCGCATCGATCGATTGAATTTACAGATGATTCGAGAGCCCAATGATTATCGAGAT
>JAJZEE010000106.1 GCA_021805735.1 Bacillota bacterium | reverse complement strand
CTCGGCATGGGGGCAGGTCGTGCAGTACACCGAATACAAGGCGCTGCGCGCCGGAAAGCTCGTGGTCAAAGTACCGTTTGCGTACAGTTCACAGGAGTGCGCCGCCTGCGGTTACACTCACAAGGACAATCGGCTGACACAGGCCGAATTTGTCTGCCGCCGCTGTGGACATACGGATAACGCGGACCACAATGCAGCTGTCGTTCTCGCCCGTCGAGGAGTCAAGAAAATCCTGTCGGGAGAACCGCTTACGAAACCCAAGAAGTCCATGCGTATGCGAAAGACGGTAGGGGCGGAACGGTCCAAACCTGTGCAGCCTGCACAAAAGCCTGGGGAGACCGAAATAAGACGCAATGAGGGCAATACCTGTGTTGCGCACAGGTCGCTGAGCCAGGAAACTTCAGCAACGATGCTGGAACCCCCCACGTAAGCGCGAAGCGTTTAGTGGCGGGAGGTTCATCAGCCTCTCTTAGCGTGAAAATCAAGCCACCCGGTGAACGGGTGGTCCTGTGACAAAATGGTCTGGGTCGGGGTCCGTGAGAGGGGCAGGAATCCGCCCCTCTTTGGCGTCTGAAGACTATGGTTGCAACCAAAAAGGCGCTTGGAGACTCTAACAAAGCGAATGAGATCGGTATGGGGTGAGTAGCGAAGGAGGCGCCGCATGGGGGAGGAGAATATTTCCCGCCTGGTTGAAGGGGCTCCCGAAGCATGGGGCGACTTTGTGCACTGTCACAGCGACAGTCTCTTGCGGATGGCTGTTTTGCTCGTCGGCGACAGAGACTTGGCGCAAGACGCCCTGCAAGATGGCCTGCTTGCGGCCTACCGGGCGCGCGCGGGGTTCCGGGGCGAGGCGCGGTTCTACACGTGGGTCACTGCGATTGTGATCAACGAATGCCGTAAGATCAACAGGCTTTCCGCGAAACGTGAGCGCGCCGTTAGGATATCTGCCGCCATGTCGGAACTGGCGCACCGCGAAGACACATCCGAATCCACCGAGTTTGGTTCTCTGTACAATGCGATAGCTTCCTTGGGGGAGCAGGAGCGTGAAGTCGTGACACTATACTATTTCAATGACTGGAAGGTCTCTTCTATCGCGACTTTTCTCGGTCTCAGGGAAGGCACCGTGAAGAGTCATCTGGCGCGGGCTCGCAATCGTCTGCGCAGCATCCTTCGGCGTATCGGGGAAGGAGACGATGAATGATGCGCGGCGACGACTCGGACAATATGGACAATATGGACAATATGGACAATATTGAAATGGACCGAATCATCAGCGCTCGCCTTAGAGAGGAACTGGCCGAACTGTACGTCCGCGATGAGTGGGCGTCTGAGATGATTAGACAGATGGTCGACGATGGCGTTGAACGAACTAGCGGTGCGGACGAAGGGCTAGGCAACCCAGTTTCGCGGACGCGAAACTGGCGGCGACGCTGTCAGAGCATACTCAATGCAGAACTGGAAATTCCGTTGCCAGCCATCGTGACTGCGGGCGCCGCCGTTGTCGCGACTGCTCTCATTGTCGCGACATCATGGCAGATGAACGCCGTCCGACCTTCTGTTCACATGTGGCGCGTCAGCGAGTCGCATCACGGCATGGCGGTGATCGTTCAGGAGGTGGCCATCAAGCTGTGAGACGCACGATTCGCATTAGGATCAAATGGTTGCTGACTGCTTGTCTGGCGCTATTCGCGGTTATGGCCGCGCTTCTCATCGGTTCGCAGAATTGGGTGTGGTACTTCGGCACTCAGACACAACAGGTGCGAGCAGCAGTGTCCATGGCGCTAAGCTCTGGCGTCATGGGCGACGCGGCCGCCAACTCCCTGTTGCAGATGGTCAGTGAGAGCCTGGCTCCGGGGAATCCCTTCGGATCCCCTTACACCGTCATCGTGTCTGGGCGAGCGACCGCCGCTGTCTGGCCCACCCAAATCGGGTCGTTAAGTTTGACCCCGACTCTGTTTCGCAGAATTCTGACCGCGTTGGCGACATCCCGTTCTGTTTCATCTGTGTTGCGCTTGCAAGCCCTCGACAACCTGGCCCTGCTTGATGTGCAACGAGGTCGCCTGAACGAGGCGCTCCTTCATTTGGACTCTGTGATCAGACATCCGGTTGCGGCTCCTGCTGCCGGCGCGCCATGGATCACCACGGCGAGTGTGCGGGCGCAGGCGTATGCGGAAATCGGCAATATCGATCTGATCACCAATCAGTTGACCCATGCCCAGGCGGCCTTTTCGCACGCAGGCCATCTGAACGGAATGGGTCTCTCCTCCTATGAGGGCGCTGAACTCGCACAGCGGATAGAGATTCGCAGTCATCACCCGCAACAGACGGTTCAGATCAGGATGTCGGTGGGCGGGCAACCTGTGGCTGGCATCGGGGGATGGCTGTGGCCAGCGGCGGTTGCAGGCCATGAGCTGTCGACAGCGCCCACGACGACCTATCTTGGCATGAGCAACGCAAAAGGAGTGATGGAGATCCAGGGTGTGCCCGCGGGTCGCTATGTGTTGACCCTGCAAATTCCCTATCCACAAAACGTGGTCATGATCCCCCTGCACTCAGTGGCGAGCGACACGGTCACAGTTCATTTGCATACGTTAACCGCGATCGACATTCGATTTGCCCGGAAAATTCAGCGTCTGTCCGGCAGGGTGGAGGGTCAGGCCGTACACCTGGCGTGGCTGCCGTATCCGGGAACGGCGTATTATCAACTCTCCTACGGTCCGACAGTGCGTGACGGCAGCGAATTGACAGTTCCGATCAATGCACGCTTCGTTAACCCGCGCGCCGTGGTGTCTCTTCAGCAATTGGACGCCGATTGGTCAGGAGAGGTATTCGCGCAACACGGCCCGCTTCCGTCAACGCTTCTCGGCCCATTCGCTTATGGTCGGCTGCAGTGGAGCGTGCAGGCGTATGATTGGCGTGGTCGCATGATCTCGTCATCGAGTTACAGTCTTACGACTGCGATGCAGATGCTTGGACCGGATCGCAGCATTGCGCTGCCTGCGGGCATTGCGCCGCGTGCGTTGGTGGATTTGGTAGACCGCAGGCGCTATGGCGCCGCGAAGACATTTTTGTGGCAGGCGTTGTATCCGCAATTTGCGACTTGGCGTCATGGGAACCCACACCAGAAACGCAGAATGGGAGCCGGGGAAACGTTGTATTTGCTCAGAGATTTGATTCGGCTGCAACTGCTGACTGGAACTGGTGCTCGGACAGTTGGCGGAACAGGGGCTGGAGCAAGTGCCGGAACCGTCGGAGGGAGTGTTCGTGCGGGCGGTGATCGACCCGGGATACCTGGAGCGAGTGAGTTGTTGCAGTGGCTGGACGACATTTCGCCGTACCATGAGAGCGGCCTATCCGTGCTTGCGCAGCATGCGCGCAGGCATGGTGTCCGAGGTCAGTCATGAGCTGCGCGAGTCGTATCAACTCGCCAAAAAATCAAACAGAACACTGTTTGACTGGTCTTGTGCTGCACTGTATAATCGGCAACAGAATGGCTGTGCAGAGGCTGTAAATGGCACATTCCCATGCCGAAGTGGTGGAATGGCATACACGACAGACTTAAAATCTGTTGCCCGTAAGGGCTTGCGGGTTCGAGTCCCGCCTTCGGCACCATGGCAAACCACCTTGGGCGGCTCTCCGAGAGCCGCTTTTTTGCACCTGCCAGCCGCAGTCGTCTTTGAGTCGCGAGGTCACGGATGCGGCGGCTGCTCGCCAGTTGTAGTAGATTTGAGACTGGGCATTATGCAAGAGAATCTGGAGGTGAATAACACGTTATGACCCAGGCGGCCGTCATTGGCCACGCAGCCGTCTTGCCCACACTGCTCGCTATCCCGAAAAATCGCCGCAGGCGTATTTTTCTTCCCGGTTGTTGGTGCTGCGCAGCAGCATGAAAGTCTATCCTGATGATGTTTTTCTTAAGCTACCTGTTGCGGATCAATGATCCGCCCACTCCAGGGGTTGGAATCCGCACAGCGCGGATGCTGGCGAATCCCGCGACTAAAGCGACGCCTGCGAGAAGCGGCGCCACAAATGGGTAGTCAACCGGTGCGCGGCGATGAGCACAGCGGCAAAGGCGATCACGCTGATGGAAAATGTATACAGAATGGTCGTCATGGCTGTATCAGGGTGATATTGGCTGATTTGAGTCGCGAGTGCCGCCGCGAACACCCCAAAGGCAACGGCTGCGGCGAGCACGAAGAACCACCAGGCGGCTGTGCGAATCCACGATGCGACAAAGGTTTGGCGAAAGTGTTCCGGAGGTATCCGTTCGGCGATGGCCGTCGCGGCCCAGAAGAGCAGTCCGGAAAGAGTCAGGCAAACGATCGACAGTCCAATGAATACAGTCATAGGCTTCAACAGGTAATAGAATGGGCTGAGGTAATAGTAAACGGTTGTTGTGGATGCAATGTTCTGCAGTGTCTGTATCAGCATGCTTCTCGCGATCTGTATGCTTCTTGCGACGTGAAGAGATTGCGGGATCGGGAAAGCGATGCTGTCAGACAGCAGCGACATGACCGGCGCCAGAATCAGATTGGGCAGTCCGAACAGGATCAGCGCCGCCGCTGCGGAGGCAATGGCTCGTCCGACTCCCAGCGCGACGACGAACGCGACCGCATAGCCAATCGCCGCAATCCCCACGCTGACAAGATAATAGAGCAGGGCGGAACCCGCCGTCGCATACAGCGGAGCAATAGCGGAGGCATCGATCCACAGCACGAGGACATCCAGCAGATTGAACCCCGCGATCACCAGAAAGGCCAGGGCAAATTTGGCGCGCACCAGGTCGGAAACCTTCACGGGCGTGAGCAGCACCGTTTCCAGGTTGCTTCCCTGGCGTTCACTGTGCACCGCCGAGAGTGCGGCCAGGACCGCGCCGAAAAAGGGAATGGCCAACAGAGGAACTTCGTTGGTCAGGTGCAGCAAATCCCACGCCCACGTTGCAAAATCGACAAAGGAAACGCCGTTGCGAGAATTGACGACGACACCCGCGATAGTGCCCAGGATAGGCTGAAAAATGACGGCCAGCGCAAGCATGCTCAAAGTTCCCCACGAATGTTTCCACTCCCGGTACAGCAGCCCTTTATACAAGAGAGATCTGTTCACGCGAGTAACCCTCCTGGTTCATGAGATGGACAAACATATCTTCGAAACCGACGGTCAATTCTTCGAGAAGGAGCGGCTGGTGGCGCCGGCAGAGCGCCATGATGTCCTGCGCCTGTCCTTTCACGGTTAAGGTGTACACATGGCCCGCTTCCTCGATGGCGATGATTCCGGGAAGATGTCGCAACTCTTCGGGAAATTCCTGCGCAAACACAACCTGTATTCGCCGCATGGCCGCCTTCAGTTCGTCTGTGGAGGCACGGGTCACGATGCGACCCTCGTGCAACACGTATATCTGATCGGCGATGCGCTCCAGTTCCTCCAGGTGGTGTGTGGCGAACAGCACCGCGGTTCCTTCGGACGCCTCCTGAACGAGCAGTTGGAGAACCTGGCGCTTGACCACTGGATCCAGACCACCTGTCGATTCGTCAAGGATCAACGCTTTGGGTCTGATGGACAAGGCTGCGACAAAAGCCAGTTGCACCTTCATTCCTTTGGAGAGTTGGCGGACTCTTTGGTGCAAAGGCAATGCAAAGGCGTCCATCAGCCGACGCGCGCGATTGCCGTCCCAGTTGTTGTAGAGGAAGCGATGATACTTGAGTACGTCGGCCGCCGTAAATCCGGTGGGAAAATACGCCTGGTCCGAGATAAACCCGATGTGCTGCCGATACTCTGCCGATCCGCTTGCAATGTCCGCGCCAAGCACGAACGCTTTGCCTGAGGTGGGACGCAGCAGGCCAACCAGCATGTGCAGCAGAGTCGTCTTGCCTGCTCCATTGGTGCCCACGATTCCGGAGATGCTGCCCGGGAACACCGCCAGGTCAACGGCATTCACAGCGAACTGCCGCGCATGGAAACGTTTGGATAGTTGTTCTGTGACGATCACGGCCGTATCCATCTATTCTTCCTCCTTTTTGGCGGGCCAGCGGTCGATCATGTCTTGCAATGTCGCGAGCACATACTCGGGAGTCACGCCGAGATGGTGTGCTTCGACAAGGAGCCTGGTCATCAGTTCGTGGAGGGCCGACATCTGCGGAGGCGCGGCGACAGCGGGTTTTGGCGGACAGACAAACGTGCCCTTGCCGCGTATGACTTCAATGACGCCCGCTCTCTCCAGTTCCTGGTATGCTTTTGCGATGGTGTTCGGGTTGATGGTCAGGTCGACAGCCAGTTCCCGAATCGTCGGCAGGCGGGCGCCGGACGCCAGTGCGCCTTTGGCGACGCGCTCTTTGACGGCGTCAACAATCTGCTGATAGATGGGAACGCTCGACCGCGGATCAATAGAGAGCCACACAGGTACACCTCCCGTTTCCTTGAGACCCAGCATTGGCAGCGCCGATCACAATCAGATTCACTTGTATTAGTTGTGATAGTACAAATGTATTTTACTCGGCGCCTGCTGTCAATGGGTATCCGTCCTTGCGGAACAGTTGCGGGGCAAGATGCTGATTTTGTACGGAACAAACGACTCGCGGTGTCCAATGGGGGCGCGTTCCCTATGTACCGCTTAGCCAACCCGCTAACCGTTCTGGCCAGGCGGGTTATTGCACGTCTATGCAAAAATGACTAGCCCCGTTGCGTTAGGGTAGCCGCTGTGACGGTTTCGGGGATGCAGACTGCTTGCCCCTCCGCGTAAAGGCTGTTTTTACGCGTGGCACAAATATTGCTACCATGACTGGCGAGAGGACATTGATTTCGAGGGGAGATCCGTTTGGAACTGACGGGTGAAGTAGAGCTGTCACTCAATGAGCGTCGCCAGCGGGTGGTCGCCAAAGGTGTATCCGTTCAAAACCCCATCTGCGTCGTGCGGGCGCAGGGGGCCAAGATGTGGGACGACGCAGGGCGTGAATACCTTGATTTTGCGGGGGGGATCGGTTGTCTCAACGTGGGCAGCGCGCACCCTGAAGTCGTGGCGGCCGTACAGGAGCAGGCTGGCAAATTGCTGCACACCTGTTTCCACGTGACACTGAATGAGCCTTACATTCGTTTGGCCGAGGAATTGTGCCGGATCACGCCCATCGCAGGCGAGACAAAAGTGCTGCTGGCCAACAGTGGCGCGGAAGCCGTAGAAAATGCGATCAAAGTGGCCCGCAGTTACACTGGCCGTCAGGCGATCGTCGCATTTGACTACGCGTTTCACGGCCGCACCAATATGGGACTGTCGCTGACCAGCAAAATTCATCCTTACAAGGCGGGGTTCGGCCCGTTTGTTCCGGAAGTGTACAGGGTACCCTATGCGAACTGTTACCGTTGCCCGGTTGGCGAGGAATTTGCGAGTTGCCGGTACGAATGTGTGGATGCGGTGTTACGCGCGTTTGACACGTATGTCGACGCCAACAACGTTGCCGCTCTCATCATAGAACCGGTGCAGGGAGAAGGTGGTTTTGTCGTTCCGCCTCCCGCTTATTTGCCGCGGCTCCGCGCCATGTGCAGGGAACGCGGTATCGTCTTTATCGTCGATGAGGTGCAGAGTGGTTTTGGTCGCACGGGGCGCCTGTTCGCATCTGAACACTACGATTCTCTCGACCCTGACATTGTTGTGATGGCGAAATCAATGGGTGCCGGGTTGCCTATCTCCGCCATAGTGGGCAAAGCCCAGATCATGGATGCCACGGAAGTGGGGGGGCTTGGCGGCACATATGGCGGAAATCCGCTGTCTGCCGTTGCGGCCCTGACTGTGATTGAGATCATGGAACGCGATCGTCTGGCTGAGCGGGCGCAGCAGATTGGGGAGCGAAGTCTGTCGTATTTGCGAGCGTTGCACGCGCGTGCGCCGATCATCGGTGATGTGCGTGGACAAGGCGCCATGGTCGCATTCGAACTGGTCAAGGACCGCGCCACGAAGGAACCGTTTGGGCAGGCTGCGGCTGCGATAAGCCAGAAGTGTCTGGACAGGGGACTCATCACTGTGAAGGCCGGCGTGTACAACAATGTGATCCGATTGCTTGCGCCTTTGGTCATCAGCGACGATGATATGGAGAAGGGTCTGGCCATCATCGGTTCAGCGGTGGAGGAGACAGCGCGGGAACTCATTAGAGCGTAAGCACGTCACTCTCACCATACGCAAAGGGGGCTATTGTTGGTGAGTATTCTGATTGACGGGGAATGGATTGAGACTGGAGATCGGGTGCCAGTTACCAATAAGTTTACAGGCGAAGTGATTGATCATGTCTCGGTTGCGCAGCGCGGCCACATCACGCAGGCTGTGGCAGCTGCGAAACGGGCAATGAGGGAACAGCCTTTGAGCACGGAGGAACGGTTTCGAATTTTGTCCTCCGCTTCACGGCTGATTGCTGCGCAACAGGATGAACTGGCCATGTTGATCGCCCGTGAGGCGGGCAAGCCGCTGTCCGAAGCCAGGGTGGAAGTGGGCAGGGCGGCGCGCACGTTTATGATTTCGGCCGAAGAGGCGAAGCGCATTCACGGTGAGATGGTGCCTCTCTCGTCCGATCTACCGGTGGCGAAACTGGCATTCACTCTGCGCGTTCCCGTCGGTGTCGTGTGCGCGATTTCCCCGTATAACTTTCCCATCAACCTGGTGGCTCACAAGATTGCGCCAGCGCTTGCAGCGGGTAACGCGTTTGTGCTGAAACCCGCCTCGTACACACCGCTGACGGCCATCGCGTTGCTAAAGATCCTTCAGGAAGCGGGAATGCCAAGCGGCTATGGGCATCTGGTGATCGGCGGCGGGGCCACGGTGGGGGAGTGGCTGTTGCAGGAACCGGGTTTCGCGTTCTATACATTTACGGGCAGCCCATCTGTGGGCAAGCACCTCAAAGAGGTCGTCGGCTTGCGCCGGGCCACCCTTGAACTCGGATCCAACAGCGCGACGGTCGTGCACGAAGACGCTGATATCAGGCGCGCGGCGGATCGCTGCGCCAGGACGGCCTTCAATAACGCCGGACAGGTCTGTATCTCTGTGCAGCGAGTGTTTGTGCAAGAGTCGATCCTCGACTCGTTTGTTGAGGAGTTGGTTCGCGTAACCCAATCGCTTAAGGTGGGTGACCCGACCGATCCCGGCACGCAAGTCGGGCCGATGATCAGTGAAGCCGAAGCGATCCGGGCGCAGGAGTGGATCGAGGAGGCTGTGGCTCAAGGCGCGAAAGTGCTCGCTGGCGGCGAACGAAGGGGCGCCGTGCTGTCGCCCACGATTCTCACCGGAGTTCCGTTTGGATGCAGGGTGTGCTCGGAAGAGGCGTTTGCGCCCGTGGTCATGGTCAATCCGTACAGCGCCATTGACGAGGCGATCGCCTTTGTCAACAGCTCCCGATTTGGCTTGCAGGGAGGGCTTTTCACTCGATCGCTCGACATCATGTTGAAGTGCGCTCGGGAGATTGAGGTTGGCGGTCTGATGGTCAATGAAACATCCGCGTTTCGCAGCGACGAGATGCCGTACGGCGGCGTGAAGGACAGCGGAATTGGCCGCGAGGGGCCCCGGTACACGATCGAAGAGATGACCGAAAGCAAACTGATTGTCATTCACGACTAGACCTAGGGGACATGTGATAAAGTCCGCGCAGCAGGTGCTATGATCCCACATATAGTGTTTGAGGCTTTAATCAAACACTATATGTACCGCAGTGCGCCTGCCGAAATTTGGTTTATCACATGTCCCCTGGCGTTTTTCAGCAGATGAAAAACTCGCTCAGGCGGGATCGTATGCTGTGCCGAGGCGAGTTCGGCGCAGCCGTGTTTGAGCAGCGGTACAGCATACGATTCCGCCTGAGCAGGCACATTTTTCTGGCTGGATTTCACGGAGAGGGGTTGCAAGAATGGTCGACTGGTTGGAAGGGTTGCGCCGCGCAGAAGACGGAACGGCGCTCATGTACATTGCCGGAGAGTGGACGAAGGCTTCGGACAACGGCAGTAGAACGGTTTACAATCCCGCGACAGGCGATGTGATCGCGGTGGTCGCCGAGGCCACGCTGGCAGATGGCGAGCGAGCGATCAGGGCGGCGCGCGCGGCGTTTGACGAGGGGCCGTGGAGGTCTTCGTCAGCGCACGAACGGGCGCTGCTTTTACTGCGCCTGGCGGACAAAATCGACGAACACGCCGCGGAGTTGGCGGCGGTGGACACCATGAACAACGGAAAACCGCTGCGGGAGTCTGAGTTCGACGTGACCGATGCGGCAAACTGTTTTCGGTACTATGCGGGGCTGGCGACAAAACCGCATGGCCAAGCGTTTGACGTGCCTGCTCCCTCGCAGACTTTCGTCGTGCGTGAACCGGTGGGGGTGTGTGGACAGATTATTCCCTGGAACTACCCGTTGCTGATGGCCGTCTGGAAAATGGCTCCGGCGCTGGCGGCGGGCAATGTGTGCATTCTTAAGCCATCCGAAGTGACTCCGCTCAGCGCGCTCATCCTGGCTTCGTTGATGGAAGAGGTGGGTTTTCCACCTGGCGTCGTGAATGTGCTGACGGGCGCGGGTCCGGTTGTCGGTCACCTGCTGGCCGAGAGCCATTTGGTGGACAAGATCGCGTTTACAGGAGGCACGGTCACCGGACGGTCGATCATGCAGGCGGCAACCGGAAATTTAAAGAAGATTTCGCTGGAGCTCGGCGGCAAGTCGCCCAATATCGTGTTCGCCGACGCCGACTTTGAAACGGCGGTCGATTATGCGCTGTACGCTATCTATGTCAATGCCGGACAGGTGTGTTCGGCTGGTTCGCGTCTGCTCATCGAACGCTCGCTGCATGATCGCTTTATGGAACGGCTGGTGGAGCGCGCGACCCGGATTCAGGTGGGCGACGGCTTTGATCCGAACACAGAGATGGGGCCGCTCATCACTCCCGCGCATATGGAGAAAGTCGAGCGTTATATAGCGACAGGGCTCGCAGAGGGCGCCCGCCTGCTGTGCGGGGGCAAACGGCCTGAGGGTGCGCTGGGGCAACGCGGGAACTATCTGCTGCCAACCATCTTTACCGATACGACTCCCGACATGCGCATTGTGCAGGAGGAGATCTTCGGCCCTGTTCTTGTGGTACAGACGTTTTCGGATGAAGACGAGGCAATTCGTCTGGCCAATGACACCATATATGGCCTGGCTGCCGCCGTATTTACGAGCGATGTGGCCAAGGCTCATCGTGTGGTCAAACAGGTGCGGGCAGGGATTACCTGGATCAATACGTATCATCCGACGTACAATGAGGCGCCGTGGGGCGGGTACAAACAGTCAGGGATCGGACGCGAATTGGGTACGTTTGGATTTGAGGAATATACGGAAGTCAAACAGATTAACGTCAATCTCGCTGTCGAGCAGACTGGCTGGTATCGCCATTAAGTTCGCGCCAGAAAGGTGCGTTTCGGGGGTTGGTCAACTGTGCCGCAGACCGTAACATCCGCCTTTCTTCACAGCAGCGCCGATTTGCAGGGAACGTCAGTGTGTCTGTTTGGGATTCCGATGGACTACACAGTGTGTTTTCGACCGGGCGCGCGGTTCGGTCCGGCAGGCATCCGCCAGGCCTCATACGGGCTGGAGCATTACAGTCTGCAGTTTCGCGACACGTTGCAGAACCGTTCCTACTGTGATGCGGGGGATCTGGTGCTGCCTTACGGCAACGTTCAAGAGAGTCTGCGGCGAGTGAAAGTCTTCGCGAATGAGTTGCTGGAACGGGGACAGACGCCTTTTGCGCTGGGTGGGGAACATCTCGTGTCGCTGCCGATCATTCAGGCGGTCTACGAACGCCATCCGGATCTGCGTGTCATCCATATTGACGCGCACGCGGATCTCGCGGATACGTACTTCGGGGAAGCGGTCACGCATGCCACGGTGATGCGGCGTGTCCTTGACTCGTTGCCGCACGCCCAATTTGCCCAGTTTGGCATTCGTTCGGCTGACCGTCCTGAAGTCGAGTTCGCACAGACGCTGCATCACGCGCCATTCCGGGTAGCCGAGCCGTTGCGCGAATATCTGGCGCATCTTCACCCGGACTGGCCCATCTACCTGTCGATCGACATCGACGTAGTCGACCCGGCGTTTGCACCTGGCACGGGAACGCCGGAAGCGGGCGGAATCACGCCGCAAGAGTTATTTGAAGCGCTTGAGGCGTTGCGTGGACGGCGCGTGGTCGGGGCCGACCTCGTGGAGGTGGCGCCATCACTGGATGCGAGCGGATGTACGGCAGTGTTGGCGGCCAAAATTGTACGGGAGATGCTGCTTGCGCTTTTTGTTCCGACGGCCGTTTCATCCTGAGCGAGCAGGCGTCATTGCATAACGCCGTTGCATCCACGCAGAAGGTTATGCAAAAGTGCATAACCCTATGTAGCGGTGCATAGCGTTCGGCGGATTCTGGCGGCCCGTGCTTGGTTTTTCCGCGTGTCGACGCGCAAAACATGGGCGAATGTCTTTGGCATCAAAGTTGCTTGTAAATGCGGTAGACCCCGAAGGATTGGCTCGGATTCACACGGGAGGCAGGACTGTGTGACGAGCGGGTGAAAAAATTCAAACAAATTCGTGCAAAGGAAGGGTAAAATGGGTCCAACCAAAGAGGAAGTTCTTAAGGAAGCAGGTCGCATTTTGCAACTGATTCATGCGACTGAACTGACCGCTGATGATCGGGAGCAGATCGTCAAGGATTCCCTGGAGAATTTCCCGCTTTACGTAACCAAGGCAATCCTGGAGGCGAGAAAGTCAAGTTCCCACGATTATTCAGTCGCCGAGTGGGAAGATGAAGGCGCCGTCTTTCGCGATACTCGGGGCCATGAGTACATCGACTGCCTGGGCGGATTCGGCGTCTACCTGCTTGGCCATCGGCATCCGAAGGTCGTGAGCGCGGTGCGCAGTCAATTGGGACGCTACGCGCTGCACAGCCAGGAACTGATCGACCCACTGCGCGGGTACCTGTCTAAACTGGTGGCCATGATCACCCCCGGTGATCTGCGCCATTCGTATCTTGTCAATGGCGGCGCAGAGGCCAATGAGATGGCGCTCAAGTTGGCCAGACTGGCCACCGGCAAGAAGTGTTTTGTGTCGACGTTAAACGGCTTCCATGGGAAGTCTTTGGGCGCCCTGTCGGCTTCCGGAAAAGCGCTGTTTCGCGAGCCGTATCTGCCCCTTGTACCCGGCTTCTATCACGTTCCGTTTGGCGATGCGCAGGCCGTGGAGGCGATGATTCAGTCGATCATCAAAACCGGAGACACGGTGGCGGGGGTGATTGTGGAACCCGTCCAGGGCGAGGGCGGCGTCAACATTCCGCCTGCCGATTATCTGCCCAATCTGCGCCGAATCTGTGATCAGTACGAGTGCGTCATGATCGTCGACGAGGTGCAGACGGGAATGGGCCGAACAGGCACGCTGTTTGGCGTCAATCATTGGGATGTGGTGCCCGATATCATGACGCTAGGCAAGGCGTTTGGCGGCGGCGTGGTGCCGATCGCCGCCATGGTTGCAAGGCCGAGCCTGTGGAGCAAGATGGAGGAGGAGTCCTTCATCCT
>JAJZEE010000105.1 GCA_021805735.1 Bacillota bacterium | reverse complement strand
AGGAACTGCTCCAAGGGTAACGAAAGGCTCCTGCCGTGTACACGTGGAGAAAGGCGCGGCGGGAAATCTTATCGGGACCGGGTAACACCCGGGAAGATGGCAACACGAATCAGACATAGGAAAGGGCAACTTTTCCGTTCTCTGGTCCGGCTCATCTTCGGTGGTGCGAGAGCAGCCTCCAAGCGGATGAATCCTGCAAGACCGCGGACTCGAAAGAGTCGAAAAGACCTATGAGAGATTATAGTAGGTTTTTTGAACCAGGAGCCTGATGGAAGAAAATGAGCAGCAGGGATATCGGCATGATCGTTCCCGTGGAGATGGCGGTCATGGACATGGCAGCCACGATCATGGTCATGATCACGGGGATGTGTTTCATTCACATGCGCCTGTTGACAAGATGAAAACAGCGTTTCTGCTGACGTTGCTGATTCTTGTGGTGGAGTTCACCGGTGGATTGCTGTCGCACAGCCTGGCGCTCCTGTCGGATGCTGGCCACGTACTGACGGATATCGCCGCCATTGGCCTGTCCTGGTACGCCCTGCGACAGGCCGAGAAACCGTCTGATGAACGCATGACATTTGGTTATTATCGTTCGGGTATATTGGCAGCGCTGATCAATGGGATCTCGCTGATGCTGATCACCCTCTGGATTCTCTGGGAAGCGTTCCAACGCTTTCAGCATCCGGAACCTGTGCAGAGCATCTGGATGTTTGTGAGCGCAGGCGTAGGTCTGGCGTTGAATCTCTATCTGGGTCTGGGGATGCGCGGCGATGACAACATCAACGTAAAGAGCGCCGTCATGCACATGCTGGGGGACGCGGCGGCGTCGGCCGGCGTGATCGTTGGCGGGTTTGTGATGCTGGCCACGAAGTGGTATGTGGTCGATCCCATTCTCAGCGTGTTGATTGCCGCGCTGATTGCCTTTGGCGCCTGGCGAATCGTCAGGCAGACTCTGGTCGTGCTTATGGAAGGCGCCCCGCAAGGCGTCTCTTTTCAGTCGGTGGTGGCAGAAATCAAGGCTGAGGCAGGCGTTCAGGACGTTCACGACGTGCACATGTGGTGTATTGCGAGCGGACGCAACGCCCTGTCGTGTCATCTGGTTCTGGACGGAACACTCACGATCCGCGAGGGTCAGTCCATTTTGCGGAATCTGGAACACCGTCTGGCCCATCTGGGAATCGGACATGTCACCATTCAGATGGAAGACGCCGACCATCCACACGAACAGTCGGAACTTTGCGCCACGAAACCCGTTCATGAGCACTAGCAGCATGCGGGTTCAGTGGCCCGCCCAGTTCATTCGTCGGGGAGGTGGTTTCCTTGTCGGTGCAAACGGCAGCAGTGCGAAAGGGAATCCGGATTGAGCAGATCTCCATAGCGTGGATGGTCGTGGAAGCCGGTGTGGCGCTCTGGGCCGGACTGCAAGCACACTCGATTGCGCTTGTCGCGTTTGGGGCGGACAGCATCATCGAACTGATCGCTGGTTTTGTACTGTTATGGCGACTGGGGCTCGAAGCTCGCGGCGGGAGCCTTGAGCGGGTGCGGCGGGCTGAACGTTCGGCCTCCTGGATCGTTGGCGGCGCTCTGTTTTTATTGGCGGTCTACATTCTGGCGTCGGCGGGGCACGCCCTGTGGACGCACAGCGGAGCGGACGCGAGTCTGCCCGGATTGGGGCTTTCCGCAGCTTCGGGATTATTGATGCCGTTTCTCGCGTCCGCGAAAAAGCGCATTGGCGCAGAGATCGGCAGTCAGGCGTTGAAGGCGGACGGCGCCTGCAGCATCGTTTGCGCGTATATGGCCTGGACGGTATTGGCCGGGGTATTGCTTACGGCATGGTTCGGATGGTGGTGGGCAGATTCGGTGGCCGCCCTGGCGCTTGTGTACTTCGTGATCAAGGAAGGGCTGGAAGCGATCCAGGAAGCGCAAGGGAAAGAGGACACCTGAAGCTGTCAGTAAGACAGAGCCTCGGCGAGGCTCCCGCTGGCAGGTGACGACACTATGTCGCGAATGCCACTCAGGTCCATTCACCATCGTTTGAACTACTTTCATATCGATGTATTGTTCATGCCGCTTCATTGGCGGGATAATGTCGAGAAAAATGACCTTGATCTCCATCCTTTCTTCGCACTTTGGGAGCACGCTGGCAACAGTTCAATTGCTGAAATGATGCTCTGTAGGGGCAGACCGACGCACTACCGAACGGGGCTAACCGCAATAGGAACAACAAATTGCCAAACTACGTAAATACGCTCTTATTGACAACTAGGATACGGGGGTATAGCATCAACCTGGAGAGCGGTGACGAGACGGTGATCGGGCGTGCGCTCGTATCAAATGGCCATGAAAAAATCGCTGAACTGATGCAAGTGATTCGCGGTTACACAAAATAGCGGCAAGGAGGCCGCGCGCATGACGGAAGCAGCGGAAGTGACGGCGGCGGATCTGTCGGCCCCCGCCGTTCAGAGCGCACAACTGAACATTACGGGCATGACCTGCGCCGCCTGCGCCGCGCGGATCGAAAAGAATCTGAACAAAGTGCCGGGCGTGCAGCAGGCGAGCGTCAACTTCGCATCGGAAAAAGTGACCGTTGTGTTTGATCCGAGCGTGGCCGACCAAGGAAAATTGATCGAGACGGTTCGCAAGACGGGCTACGATGTGGCGAATGTCAAGGTGGAACTCGCGATCAGCGGCATGACGTGCGCCGCCTGTTCGGCGCGGATCGAGAAGAATTTGAACAAGGCGCCGGGCGTGGCGAAAGCCAGCGTCAATCTCGCCAGCGAAAAGGCGTTGATCGAGATCACGCCGGGACTCGCGACCCCGGAGGAATTGATCCGCATCGTCGAAAAGACCGGGTACGGCGCGATGCTGGCGGTGGATCGTACGGGCGAAGAGCGCGAAGATCAGCGCATCGCGTACCGGAATCTGCGCGTCGCATTTTGGTCTGGCGTCATTCTCACGCTGCCGCTTGTGGTCCAAATGTTGAGCCTGTTCATTCCCGGATCCGGGTTCATGCTTCCGGTTTGGCTGCAAGTGACCCTTGCCACGCCAGTGCAGTTTGTTGTCGGCTGGCGCTTTTATAAAGGCGCCTACCATGCGTTGAGAGGCGGGGCGCCGAACATGGAGGTATTGGTTTCGCTCGGGACGTCGGCGGCGTACTGCTTCAGCCTCGCTGTGGTGGTGTTTCGCATCCCCAGTGCGCTGTACTTCGATTCGGCCGCGCTTATTACAACGCTGATCCTGATGGGCAAGGTGCTCGAGCACAAGGCCAAGGCGCAAACGTCGCAAGCGGTAAGGGCCCTGGTGAAACTGCAACCCAAGACGGCCCGCGTCGTCCGTGATGGCGCGGAGACGGACGTTCCGGTTGAACAGGTGGTCGAGGGCGACGAGATTCTCGTGCGCCCCGGCGAAAGCGTGCCGGTGGACGGCATTGTGCAAAGCGGCGCGTCCAGCGTGGATGAATCCATGCTGACGGGCGAGAGCCTACCCGTATCGAAGAGTGAAGGCAGCGCGGTGTTTGCGGCGACGATGAACAAAACGGGCGCGTTTCGATTCCGGGCGACGAAAGTCGGAAGAGATACGGCTCTGGCTCAGATCATCCGGATGGTGGACGAGGCCCAGGGCTCCAAAGCGCCGATTCAGCAGTTGGCTGACAAGGTCTCTGGCATCTTCTTTCCCATCGTTCTCGGAGTGGCGACGGCGACGTTCCTGGCCTGGTTCTTTATCGCAGGCTTCACACATGCCCTGATCTACGCGGTCGCGGTGCTCGTCATCGCCTGTCCCTGTTCCCTGGGGCTCGCCACGCCGACGGCGCTCATGGTCGGCACGGGGAAGGGCGCGGAACTCGGCGTCCTTATCAAAGGCGGGGAGGCCTTGCAGCAGGCGCATCGGATCACGACAGTCGTTCTCGACAAAACCGGAACGATCACGCGGGGGAAACCGATGGTCACGGACGTTCATCCCTTCGGCGTCCAGGAGGAGGAGTTGCTGCAGATTGCGGCGAGTGTCGAGGCGGGTTCCGAGCACCCGTTGGGAGCGGCGATCGTTGACCATGCCCGAGCGCAGGACGTCGCTTTGGCTTCTGTGAACGATGTCAAGGCGATTCCCGGCTACGGCGTCGAGGCGACCATCGAAGGCGCGAGGGTTCTCATTGGGAATCGATCGCTCATGGACCGCGCAGGGATCGATCGCTCCGAAGACTATGTGGACGCGGCCGAATGGGAGACGCAGGGGAAGACCGCCTTGTGGGTGGCGCAGGGCGGTCGCCTCCTCGGACTCATCGCGGTGGCGGACACCGTGCGGGGAACGTCGGCGCAGGCGGTCGCGGATTTGCGGGGCATGGGCATCGATGTGTACATGATCACCGGGGACAACCGCCGGACGGCGGAAGCGATCGCAAGCCAGGTGGGGCTCGCGCCGGATCGGGTGCTCGCCCAAGTGTTGCCTGAGCAGAAGGCCGATGAGGTGAAAAAGCTGCAACAACAGGGAAAAGTCGTGGGCATGGTCGGCGATGGCATCAACGACGCGCCGGCGCTGGCGACGGCGGATGTGGGGTTCGCGATCGGCACGGGTACGGACGCGGCGATCGAAACCGCTGATATTGCGCTGCTGCGGGGCGATCTGGAAAGCGTCGTGAACAGCGTAAAGTTGGCGAAGGCGACCATGCGCAAGATTCGCCAAAACCTCGGATGGGCTTTTGGCTATAACACCCTGGGGATTCCTCTGGCCGCATTTGGCGTGGTCAGTCCGGTTATCGCCGGGGCCGCGATGGCGCTCAGTTCGGTGAGCGTCGTCACGAATTCACTGTTGCTGCGGCGGTTTAAGGCGGTTCGTTAAGGGGGATCGGACGACATCGATCTGTTGAAAGGAGGTGATCTTGATGGCTGTAGCGACGTTCGAGGTCAAGGGCATGACGTGCGGTGGCTGTGTGAATTCGGTGACCAAAGCCCTGAAGGCCGTGCGCGGCGTGCAGGCGGCTGACGTCAGTCTGGAGAAGCAGCAAGCGGTGGTGACGTTTGCCGAAGAAGAAGCGTCTGTGGCTGATTTGAAGCAGGCGGTGGAAGACGCCGGATATGACGTGTAGGAAATGTGTGCCTCCTCCGCTCCCTTTCGAGACGCGGAGGAGGTCTTCTTTATGTATAAGTGACGACAGGAAGCGTGGTTTTTCGCCGATATGTCCTATGAGTCCAGTGTGGCCGGCCGCAAACAGTCGGCGACAAGCGGAGCTCTCATCTGTTGGATCGGTTTGGCAGTCATGTTGGCCAAGCGATCGTAGCATAGGAACGCGCAGCATCGAAACGGCGTGCGCCCGCGCAGGAAGGCAGTATCCGGGAGGGGTTTGGCCATGAAGAGATTCTTGTGGGGCAACGGCGCGGCGCTGGCGTCGGCGGCGTTGGTGGGGATTTTTACCGTCCTCAACAAATGGCTGCTCGTGGCACAGGTACCCCCTTTGACTGCGGGCGCCTGGACGTATGCTGCGGCTGGCGTCGCTCTCTCGCCCTGGGCGTTGCGGGCTCGCGGACTGCGTTTTAATAAACCAGTCATAGCTGTCCTGTGGCTATTGGCCGGTTCGGTGGCGGGACCGAGTCTCTATTTTATCGGACTGTCCATGACCACGGGCGTCGAAGGGGTGCTGCTCGTGAACACGGAAGCCGTGTTCACGGCGCTCCTCGCCTTCGTGTTCTTCAAGGAATCCGTGAATCGGACAACTGTATGGGCCAGTCTGGCGATTCTCGCGGGGGCCGTCTGGCTGTCATCGTCGGGCGGGCGGCTGCTTTCCACAAACGGTCTGGGCAATCTCCTGATCGCGCTGGGGTATTTGGGGTGGGCGACGGAAAACAATCTCGGCCGCATTCTGGGTGAGGATGTACCCGCGACGACATTGGTGTGTCTGAAAGCGTTGGTGGCCGGTGTTGTCATGGCGCTCCTCGCTGCCCTCTTTGGCGAACCGATCGGCGTGCCGTGGCGTGTGGTGCCCGGCATCGTGGCGAGCGGCGGCCTCTCCCTTGGCGCTTCGCTGGCGCTCTTCTACGTGGCCATGCGGTACATTGGCGCGGGCCGAACCGGCCTCATCTCGTCGACATCGACGCTGTGGGGCGTCATCGGCGCCATTTTTCTGCTCGGTGAATCCCTGACACTCCCGGTTGTGGGCGGCGGCCTGCTGATGCTGGCCGGCGTGGCAGTCTTCGTGAAACAGGATGCAAGATAGATCGCCAGACGCCAGGATGTCTTCCTGCGGAACCTGTTCCAGAATGTACACGAACACGACATCCGCGCGGAGCACAGGCTATCTGCGAACGTCGGTCAATGTCGGCTTCCATAAGGTGGAATGAACCAGAAGCGGAGTGCCGACGTTGACAACAGGCACACTTGCCGATATTATACATCTATAAATGCACATATCCGGATATAATGATTGCATGCAAATGGAGTACGGAAATCAAGGGGAGTGAACATCTTGGCGAACGCGGCGCGGCAGGGGAAGCAAGCAGGGATCCGGCCGAATCTGCGGCAGTTCTTGTGGCTTGTGTTTAGCACGATACTCGTCGGAATGACCGTTGGACTGGAACGCACGGTCGTTCCCTTGCTCGGGAAAGAATTCTATCGCTTGACTTCCACGACGCTCATCCTTGCGTTTATCGTCGCGTTCGGTCTGACGAAGGCTATCTTGAATCTGGTCGCCGGTCACTTTTCCGACGCCGTGGGTCGGCGTCCCGTACTCATCATGGGGTGGCTGTTCGGCATCCCGATGATGGCGCTCCTTTTATTTGTACACACGTGGCCCGCCGTGATTCTGGCGAACGTCTTTCTGGGCGCCAATCAGGCGTTTTCCTGGACGATGACGATCACCAAGCAGTTGGATCTGGTGGGTTTCAGGGAGCGAGGCATTGCGATGGGCATCAATGAGGCGACGGGGTATATCGGCGTCTCGATCTCGACGGTGCTCACGGGTGTCATCGCCGCGCGCTATGGTCTGTTGCAGGCCCCGTTTGTGTACGGGGCGGTTGTCCTGCTGGTTGGGCTTGGCGCCAGTGTTTTGGTCATCCGTGAGACGCGCGGGCACGTGTTGCAAGAAGCAAAAACGCACGCATTGGCGCAGGGCGCGTCGAGAGAGATCCCGCGTAAGAAGAGAGCGCGTGAGCGTGTGGGTATAGGGGAGATTTTTTGGACCACCACAGTCGGTAATCCGACTTTGTCGTCGCTCAGTCAGGCGGGTCTGGTGAATAAACTGGCAGACACACTGGTATGGGCGATGCTGCCGCTGTACCTGGCCAATTTTCGCGCATCAATCGTCGATATCGGACTTGTCGGAGGCATATACACGATGGTGTGGGGATTTGCGCAGTTTGGCACCGGTTTACTGTCAGACAAGATCGGGCGAAAGCCGCCCATCGTGACGGGCATGGGGCTGCTTGGCGCGGGTATCCTTGCATTTGGGCTCGGGGAGACGTTTGTCTGGTGGATGGTCACGGCAGGCGTCATGGGGCTGGGTATGGCGCTTCTCTATCCGAACCTAAATGCCGCTGTGGCTGACGTGGCGCCGCCGAACATACGGGGCGGCGTACTCGGCGTGTATCGCCTGTGGCGAGACGGGGGATATGCGATCGGCGGTCTGCTGCTTGGCGCCACGACTCGCTCGATAGGCATGCTGCACAGTCTGTATCTGATCGGAGTTATTGTGCTGATTTCGATGGTCGTCCTTCTGTTTCGCATGCAGGAGACCCATCCAATGCTACGAAAGACGGTGGCTATAGAAGATGGGGAGGGAACGGTTCCGAGTGCGTGATTGACTTGATTTGCCGCTGAGTGGCACAATCAGTGCATCGGAATCCGCATCGGTCAAGAATGCGTGAGCGATTGCATACGGGGGAATGATCATGGCAACGACGAACCCAACACGCGGCGATGCGGTCCCAACCGACATCGATTGGGCGTATAAGGCGCTGGCTGATCCCACACGCCGATCGCTGCTGGAGACGCTCGGCAAGAAGCAGTATTTCTGTAGCATGGATGGTGAGAGGGTGAACGGGGTCTGTGTTCAGGATCTCAGCAGTTTGTTGCAGTTGCCCCAATCAACCGTTTCCAGGCACTTGGCGGTTTTGCGTCAGGCAGGCCTCGTGGGGCACCGGCAAAAGGGAATCTGGCATTATTATTTCTGTAATATCGACAGGATTCGGGCGGCGCAGCAGTGGCTTGAGTCTCTCTTATTGGTGGCGGAAGCGGGCGCGGACATTCGGTAGTCGGGGATTCCTCTTTCTACACGCGACCAAAGCCCATCCGTGACATCCATTCGGACTAGAGGTTATAAAGAACCGCCAGATATCCCGCTGCGACCCCAGGCTCTTTTGCGCTGCGCTGGCGCTCCAGGGCCCAAGCGTCGTCGATGGTGCGAAACTCGTCGGGACCAACATAGAGACCTCCTCGGACGTCTGTGGGGGTTGCTCCCAGGAGATCGCGGATCTCGTCCAGAATAAAAAAATGCGCGTGGCTGTAAATCGACGTCGGATCGCGTTCTACCCGTTCCCGATAATGTCTGGCCCACGGGCCGCTGCTGTCAATGAGGCCCAAAACAAGTTTTCCGTGCGGTTTCAGGACACGAAACGCTTCGTTCAGGACATCAGTCGGATCTGCGACAAATTCCAGGGTGACTTGCAGGAGCACGGCATCCAAGGTTGACGAGCACAGTGGAAGGTCGGCCAAGTCTGCTTGCAAGTAGGTCATCGACCCGCCGGTGACTGATTTGCCGCGGGCTTTGGCCAGCATGACGGGTGATTCGTCGATTCCTATAACTTCGCACCCCGCCTGCGCCAAGGCCGCCGTATACGCACCCGTGCCGCAGCCAAAGTCCCCCACGGTGTCGCCCGGTTTCGGCGCAAGCAATTCCCAAACCAAGGCGCGCTCCACTTCGTCCACGAACTGTCCTAGGGGCGTACGGCAAAATGTGTCATAACGGGCTGCAATCCTGTCAAACCGCTTCATGGGGCATCCACCTTTCCCAACGGCACGGGGGTAAATCTCGCTATCTACTGCCATTGTGCCACCCATGCCATTTAAGCGCCGCTAGGTCGACGTGTCAATGGCGCCCGAAACGGCAGGCATAGACGGTCGGGGTGGGCGCTGTACGAAAAGTTGCCGAGAGCGAAACTATGGTGGTCCCGTTTGTCGAGACAATCTTTTCCCCTCTGCCAAGCTACTCTCAAGTGAGTCTGTCAAGGCACCCTCGGATTCACCCCTTCCTGTTACGGACATTATGGTCCGTCCGTAACACTATGATTCAACTGTACGATATGGAGTACTTGTTTCAACCAAATCGATGAACTTCGTGAGTGCACTGGTCACCAAGCTGTCTTTATGCCGAATAAAGAAGGTTTTTGTCGAACTGTACTGCTTCGGAATGGCAAACGATTTCAGAAGCCCTTCTTGTTCTTGCTGCAGGATCGAGGACTTTGGTACAAGAGAGACTCCCAGTCCAGAAATAACTCCGCCAATAATGGCATCAAAATGGTTGAATTCCATATATCGCACGCTGATAAAGCCTTCTGAACTGAGCCAACCGTCTAGCTGAGTGCGATATGAACATCCCACACTGTTGATCAGAAAGGGCTTTGTACATAGCACGTGGAGGTCTCTGTCTTCAGGTTCGGCAATGAGCACCAATTCTTCCTCGAACGCAAGTACTTTCACGATGTTGCCGTCGTTTACTGTGGACGTTACAAATGCGCCGTCGAGTTGAAATCGGTTGACCTTTTGAGCGAGTTCGTATGAATGAGATGTGATGAGTGACAGATCTACTCTCGGGTACAGTTTATGGTACTCCGCGAAGACTTTTGGAAGGAAAAAAGCGGCCGTCGTCTGATTGGCTCCCAGTGCCAATCGACCCGCCGGTTCCTCCGCATCGTTCACCGCTTTCTCTGCTTCGTCAAGCAGGTGCAAAATTCGTTCAGCATAAACAAGGAGCTTCTCTCCGGTCGGCGTTAACACCATGCCGCGCTGCCGATAAAATAGCTGCGCGTTTAACTGGGCTTCTAACTGCTGAACGCGAGCGGTCACATTTGACGGAACGTAACCCAGAACTTGTGCGGCTTTTGTGACACTTCCCTCTATAGCAACGGCATGGAAAACCCGCAGCTCGGTGCTCTCCATTACAATCCTCCTCAAACAAAAATCATTCAAAGTGAATCATCGCATCAGTTATCTTCATTTTACATGATTTATTCGTCGGTGTACGTTTATTTTAGACCGCAAACTGGAGTGAAGGAACGCGAATGGTCGCCTGTGATGGCCCATGTTTCTGGCTCTCAGACGAAAAAATCAGGAGTGAATTTGAACGAACCGCCCGCGCATTCCCCTTCCTAGGCGCGAAGCGCCAGGAGGGGGTCAAGCGGGCTATCTTTTGGTTATCGGTGATAGGTAACTTTCGTCCTCAGCATGACCTGTTCGGACTAGTCGTTTTCCCCCACCTCACACCGTGCGTACGACTTTCGCCATACACGGCGCTCCATCGAAACTTTTCAGAACTTACAGACTGAGTTTTTCCCTGAGCTTCAGAATCTTCTTCCAGACCTTGGTGCTGACCGTTTGGCTTGCGTCCTCTTGACTGTGGACAACTTGGTGGCACCAGACATGCAGGGTGATCAATTCACTCACCTTATTGACTTGCTCCAGTGGCAACTGCGGTCTCTGGTGGTGAGTGTGTAGGTATTGGGGATCAACGTATTCCCCGCAAACTCTGCATGCCCCCAGGTCTCGGTTATAGGCGTAGGCGCGGTTCATGACATATTCGAAGTTGTACTTTGCATCCGTCAGTCCTTTGGCGATTAATGCAGAGAGCGTAATACTCATGGCGGGATCATCACGGGCCTTGCGCCTAAACCGTCCTGTGCGGTCTTTAAGGGCTTGTCTACCTTCCTGCGTATAGGGTGTTTCGACAGGATTCTTAAGCGGTGTTTTATCCCATCGAACGAATCCTAAACTGGTCACACCAACCTTGATTCCTCCGTACTCGATTGCGGGTATTTGTGTTGCATACTCTGCATGCCGGGCCGGAAGGTTATTCACTTGGTTGGCCGGTGTCCATGTTCCGCCATTTCCTTTCAGGGCCTTGTAGGCCGTGTATTGCAAGGAGTCAGCGTACTTGTTTAACTCAATATTGACCATCGTTGCAGTTCGGTAGTACTGGCCTACTCCCACAATCTTGCTGTTGATGAGGTTGATCTGGTGGACAAGTTCTTTTCCACTCGATTTTCTCAACTTCCTGCAATCCTGTCGGAGTTCGTCCACTTTACGCCTAAGGCGTTTGTCATCCGGTCGTGTCCTCGGAACCCATCCTGTGCGGCTTTTACCCCGTCGTTGCTTGTAGCGAAATCCAAGGAAGTGGATCGAGCGTTTGTGAGCGTCCGTTATGGCCGTCTTTTCTTCACTTAGGGTGAGTTTCAGGTTCGTACCCAAATAGCGTTGCAATCGCTGTTTCCACTTTACTGCGTTTGACCTCGTGCTCGTGATGAGTACCCAGTCGTCGGCATACCTCACCAGGTAGGCGGGTCTGAGATTCGAACGTTTGCGGATGGCCTCAATCCTATTATGGTCTTGGGCATATGCCGTCCGCGTGCGCTTCTGTTCCCATTCTCGTACCACCCATTGGTCGAGTTTGTGTAGGTAGACATTGGCAAGTATGGGAGAAATGACGCCACCCTGCGGGGTTCCCTGTTCAGTGGTATTCAGTTCGCCTAACACTCCTGCTTTGAGCATTTCCTTGACGATTCGCAGCACACGCCGGTCATGGATACCCATGTGCCAGAGTTGTTTAGTCAGCTTCGTGTGATTGATGTCGTCAAAGCAGTGCCTGATGTCACCTTCAATGATCCAGTGATAGCCTGTGTTGTGGCAGATGTCCGCGACTCTTTCCAGCGCCATATGCACATCTCGTAAGGGCCGAAACCCGTAGGAGTGCTTGAAGAATTGCGCTTCGAGGATCGGTTCCATGACCATACGCAGGACTTCCTGGACCACTCGATCTGAAATAGCGGGTATACCAAGCGGGCGTTTGTCGGGCTTTCCGGGCTTCTCAATCCACACCCTGCGGAGTAGATGAGGTCGGTAGCAGTCCAGCATGGTTCGCACCCGCTCTATGACTTCTGGGTACTGCGTTTGCAGCACGTCAGTGATGATTTCGCCGTCTGTTCCCGCCGTCTTGCTGCCATGGTTGCTCTTGATGTTGTGAATGGCGGTGACGATAGCCACTTCGGACTTCGCGATTTCGAGCAGGTTTTTGATCTTTGGCGATTCGCCTTGTTCCATGGCCTGCTTCGCTTTCGCGTAAAGTCCGTCCAGGATGTTTCGTAGGTCTGTTTCTGATTGAAGCGGGTAGACTGATTCGTGTGCCATGGGCCTCCCCTCCTTTCGGATGGGCGTTCATGGGGTAATCAGGTTCGCTCAGGCGGCTTCCCAGTCAGATTCAGTCGTAGTTCTTACTTGATCGTTTCGACTATGCCCCTTCGCTCTACGCCCATTACAGGCGCTTCATCACTACTCTGGGCTGCTCATTCCGCGCTTCGGGCGGCCATTTCCTGCACGCCTTCGGTTCGTCGCCTCGATGTAGGCTCACCTCTCGCGAAATATCGTTGTTCCGTATCTCCTAGCCTTGCATACAGCTTTAGCGGCCTACTATGACCCGTGAGATTGATTGACCAAAGGGATGTTTGTTGCTGGTCTATCCATCGCCCCAAATGGGGTGGATGCAGGGGTTCCAAACAAGAGTGGTCTCTCCGTTTCTCAACCACCTAGGTGGCTTCAGACGTTCGTTTCCGTCTGACAACAATTTCGAGTCTAACATACGTAGGTTCCCGATGAGTCCGCATGGCTGCTTTGTGGCCCCACGCGCCCTTAATACCGTCACAGGTTTTATCTGGCGCTGGTCAGCGAGCAACGCACGAGAGTTAACATCTTTCTCCCGCCGTCCGCACCTATTAGGGCTTCGCCGCGATCATTCCCATCGCAGGGGTATCGTTATTGATACCAGTTTGAGAGATACAGTTCAGCAGTTAGGTAACCCACTGTCGGTTTTTAGTTAGGCGTTACCGCCTAGCGCTGTACCGAAACAACGCGCACCTTGTCTTTGTTCTGGACCCGCTCAGTCCTTGGGACTCCACGTATCGTTTCACCGTCTCCAAACTGGCATGCCCGACGCTTCCCACATAGTAGGCCCGATGCCAGAAGAATGGCTTCCAGTAGAGGCGGCGCAGATGGTCTGCGTACTTCGCGCGGATGCGCCGGGAGCTGGCCGTCTTGAGGTTGTTGATCAATACGGAAATTTGCAGGGCGGGATGGATGTCCACCAGCAGATGCACGTGATCCGCCTCGCCGCCAAACTCCAGGAGCGAGCAGCGCCAGCCCGTCAAAATCTCCGCGAAGATCTCTCGAAGGTCCGCCAACAGCAAAGGCGTGATGGCCTTGCGCCGATACTTGGTCACAAACACGATATGGAAACGAATCGTATACACCGCAGGCGATGAGGAATGGAAATCTTGTCTACTCATGGTGGGGAGTGTATCATAGAATCATGATGAACGGATACCAGTTTCGCCTTTACCCGACAAAGGAACAGGAACAAACCCTCTTGCGCTGGATCGGATGCCAACGCCTGATTTATAATG
>JAJZEE010000104.1:429-13697 GCA_021805735.1 Bacillota bacterium | reverse complement strand
CCCGAGGTCGGCGTGCGATACGCCACCGTCGCGATGTCGCCGAGCGTCACGGTCTTCACGCCGAGCGCGGGAGCGACAGACGCGGCAGACCCCGTTGCCGTCTGCCCAGACGGTGTCGGTTGCCCCGCAGTCACCGTCTGCCCCGGAGTTGCCGTTAGCGCCCCAGCGCGGCCCGCCAGCCCGCCCTTCCCGCTGGCCGCGCCCAGGCTGGCCGTGATGGCGCGCAGTTTGGTCTCGAGTGTGGACTGCTCCGTCTGCAGCGCGATCGCCTGCGCCTGAAGCGTCGCCAGTTTGGCCTGCGTCGCTCGACTCGTGGACGACTGCTGACGGAGCAGGGCCATTTGCGTCTGTATTTGCGCGGAAGCGACAGTGAGTGAGTTGAGTTGGTTTGACAGTTGGATCTCCGCCTGCAAAGCCGCGTCCATTCTTGCGAGAGAACCGAGGCCCGTTCCGAGCGCGGACATTCCCGAACTCACGCCTTGAAACGCACTCTTGAGACCACTCATATTCTGTGTCACAGTGACGATGGGAACGGCGCGAATCTGGGCGAGCGACGCATACTGATTGCGCAGAACGATCGGCATCTGGGCGCCGCCGATCCGCGTGTCGCCCGTGGGCGCGTTGAGTTGGTTGGCCTGCAACGCATTGGCGACATCCTGCAGCGTGATACCGTCTGCACGGGCCAGCGCCGGATTCACGTCAATGTAAATGGAACGCTTGGCGGCGCCGCGAATGTCGATGCTGCTCACGCCCTGCACAGCGAGCAGTGCGGGTTCCACCGTCTGCTTGGCATAGTCCTGGATCGGATACAGACTGCCTGGCGCGGACAGGGCGAACTGAAACACATCCGTGCTTCCCGGCGTGGCTTGTTGGATCTGCGCGGGACCGGCGGCGGACGGAAGTCCGGCGCCGTCGACCGCGGTGCGGATATCGCGAAGCACGGAAGCGATCGGTCGGTTGTAGTGAAATTCAAGGCTAAAATCAACAGAACCGGCGGTGCTGAAATCATACATATTTTTCAGGCCGCTGATGCCCGCAAACGCCTTCTCCAGCGGTCGCCCGACATCTTGATACGCCTGCTGCGGCGTACTCCCGGGATAGGGGATCGAGACGCTTACCCAAGGTATTGCGACATTCGGATATTCCTGCATCGGAATCGTCGAACCGGAATAAAGTCCGACACCAATGAGAAACAACACCAGAATGGCGACGACGGCCCCATTTTTCAGAGAAAATGCTGTGAGTCGCGACAACAATGTCCACACCTCGTTCGTCTGGTTCGATCTGACAATAGACAGTATAACAAAGAAAAAAACGGACGCATCCGTCTTCCGACCTAGTTTGCAAGATTCTTCCCTCTTGCACTACGGCAATGCAGAAGACCCAAAACTAGCTTATCAGATACGTCGGTCTCCATTCGGTGTGCAAAGGTGTTTGTTGAAGCCACAATTCTAAAGTGAGTAGCGCAAACAGCAGTCTTCCGGCGCGTTCCTGACGTGCTTTTGGCGCGTCAAACAGCGTGTGCGGCCGATTTCCATACAACTCCCGCGTTGCGGCATTCGGAGAGAGGAGCACTTCACGGGCGAATTCTTGCCACTCCCCAAACAGCCATGCAGAAATTGGAACGTTGAATCCTGCCTTGCGTCTCCGCAGGACAAATGACGGAACGACCCCCGTCAGCGCCTGGCGAACGATTTTCTTCCCGCCTCCATCCCACGTCTTATGATCGGGGCTGGAGAGCGCGAAATCGACAATGCGACTGTCAAGATACGGAACGCGCAGTTCGACCGAATGAGCCATGGAGATTTTGTCTGACTTGGCCAGTGTGTTATCGGGGAGCCATGTGAGCAGATCGAACAGCATCATCCGCTGCAGCGCGCTGAGTGAATCAGTGGCCCCCATCAGGGAACCGGCGCGCGCAGGAACGGGATCGTCTTTCGCGACTGCCGTTTGTAGAAGCGTGGAGCGCTCTTCGGGGGTAAATATTCCGCCCACGCCTTGATACCAGTCATTAATATCCTGCAGTGATCGCCCTATCACGCCAGTGCCCGGCAAGCCCTTGCGAACAAGCCATTCGAGAAGGGAACGTCTTAGCGTCTCAGGCACTCGATCCAGCGCGCGCATCCATCGTTCGTGTCCATACACCTTATAACCGGCAAACAGTTCGTCAAGCCCCTCGCCGCTGTATACTACTTTGCAACCGTTCGCGTGCGCCATCCTTGTTGCAAACCAGAGTGGAATGGCGGTGGGATCCGCTATGGGTTCATCCAGATCGGCGATGATCTGCGGCAATGCCTCGAGCGCGTCGCGCGCGTTCACCACACCTACTATGTGTTCCGCTTGGAACGTGCGCGCGACGCTGCTTGCGTGCTCCACTTCGGTATATTCTACACGCCGCCCACCAGAGGCGGGACGCTCAAATGCGACAGTGATCGCGATGTCCGGTTTGCCTCCGGATATCGCTCTTCGCATCGCGAGCAGGGCGCTTGAATCCAGTCCACCGCTTAAAAGCACGGCACTATTCACTTCCGGCGCAAACTGATCTTTCACCGCAGTGAACATCGCTTCCCGCAGTCTCTTCGGAGAAAAGTCCTCTTCCCTGGAGTCCACAGGCAACTCTGTCGGTGAGAAGGTTGGTTTCCAGTATGCATCGATCTGCAAAACACCCAGATTCACTTGGGCGAAATGGGCAGGGCGTATGCGGCGTATGCTCCGATACAGTGTTTGCTCGTGGGGCGTAAAGCGAAAAGCGTGGTATGCCATGAGCGCACTGTCCTCAATTTCCTTTGCCACACCGTCTAATAAAACCAGCGCCCGCAGCTCTGACGCAAACGCCCAATGTGAGCCGATGTCCGCATAGTATAGTGGCTTGACGCCCATGCGGTCGCGTGCGACGAACAATGCTTTGCGCTGATCGTTCCAAATGGCCAGCGCGTAAATCCCTTCCAGCCTATTGAGACAACGCTCACCCATCTCCTCGTAAAGATGCAATACGACTTCAACATCCGAGTGGGTTTTGAATTGATGCCCATTGGCGATAAGCGTGGAGCGCAACGCTGTAGAATTGTAAATCTCCCCATTGCATACAAGCGCCATGGTGTGATCCTCGTTCCAAATCGGCTGTGCGCCACTCTCAATATCAACAATTGCGAGGCGAACCATCCCCATGTCGACACCAGGCAGATACACTGACCCCCGACCGTCCGGCCCCCGATGCTGCATGATATCCAGCATCTTCTCCAGTTCCTTTTTCATTGACCGACTTTGATTCATCTTTGCAACCAATACGGCAATTCCACACATGCAAGCGCTTCTCCTCAGTCCGTAATAGCAAGCTTCTGTCATTCTAAAATGGGCGCATTAATACTGTAATCGAGAATTCATGTGATCCGCATTAGATTTTCATTAGAAACAAATGAGAGACACGGACATGGTCGTTCCCATATAAAGTTGACTGGTTGCCCACATCGACCCCTGATACAGCAGAACCAATTCCCGCGCGATCGCCAATCCCAGACCAAACCCGTCTGTTGCGCGACTTCTTGCTTTATCCGCCCGATAAAAACGCTCGAAAATGTGGGAGAGACTCTCTGCGGGAATACCTGCTCCTTCATCCACAACGTCGATGCGCACAGTTTGACGTTCCCTATATACACGAACGGTGATTGATTTGTCAAACTCGGTATGCTTGACGGCATTTTGCAACAGGATCGTGATCACCTGATGCAGATGTTCTGGCTGCATAAAGGCCTGTAATGTTGTATCCTCGACAACCAATTCGATAGGCCTTTGATACACATCACTCAGCTGCAAAACGACTTCTTCAATGACGGGGTACACCGGGTGCGGAGTCATCAGGGTCTGGGAATAAGGAATGCCAGCTAATTGCAAGAGTCCATTTGTCAACTTGCGAAGACGGCCAGCCTCTCGTTTGATCGCCTTAATGGAACGCTCTGTTACGGAGGGGTCCTGCTTTCCCCATCGATCCAGCAAATTGGCGTAACCCTCAATGACTGTGAGGGGAGAACGGAATTCGTGGGACGCATCCGCCACAAATTCATTTTGTTTTTGAATTGCATGGCCAATCCGTTCTAACATCTCGTTAAATGTCCGTGTCAGTTCCGCTATTTCGTCCTTGCCCTGACTGTCCGGAAGCCTCTCGTCCATTCGGTTGAGGTTCATGCGTCTGACAGCGCGAATGATCCTGGCGACTGGACGCAAGGCGGAAAACCCCAGCATATACCCACTTACGCCAGCCAGGACAATACCGCCCAACGAACCAATGATCAGAACGCGAACTAGAGTGGCGATATATCCTTCCACCACATCAATGGAAGAATACAGCACAACCCAGGCGAGGACAGCTCCAGAATCCGATCGGCTTGCTGTGATGACACGGACGTAATGATGTTGTTGAATTTCAAGAATGCTCACGGAATCGCGAAGTTTGCCAAAGGGGATGGAGTGCGCAACAGGCGAATTGCCTGATCCGCCGATTCCCATCAGATGGCCAGTGGAACTGATGAGGAAAGCCGATTGACTATTTGATACAAATTGATTTAACCAATTCGGATGGGCGTCATTCAAATTGCCTGAGCCTGTCTCGGCATTGCCTGGATACGCCATGGCAATGTGTTGGGCATCCACAAGAGCGGACTGTTCCTGCTGTTGAATCATCCACTTGGAGAGAGTGACATAGACAAATACAGTAAATAAAAGCATGATACCGGTAAGAGTGGCCATTGACACGAGAGACAAACGCCATTTGATAGACAAGCGGGTCATTGTTCTTTCAGTACGTACCCAACACCCCGAATCGTGTGAATCAAGGCTGCTGGATACCCATCATCGATTTTGGACCGTATATATCTGACATACACATCCACCACGTTGGTCTCCCCGGTGAAATCATAACCCCAAACAGTTTGAAGAAGTGTCTCGCGAGATAGAACGTGATTTTTATTATCCATAAAACAACGCAGGAGGTCAAATTCACGTGGTGTCAAATAAATGGCAGAATCTGACCTTGTGACTTCCCGAGTATCCAGGTTCATCACCAAATCCCGAGCGGTTATGATGGCAGATGCACTGTTTGTGTACGATGCTCGACGGAGCAAACCCCGCATGCGGGCCATAAGCTCCTCAATCGCAAATGGTTTTACAAGATAGTCGTCGGCTCCATAATCAATCCCTGCAACTCGGTCAGTTACTTCCCCCTTTGCTGTTAACATAATAATCGGAACCTGACTATCCGTACGAATTCTCCGGCAAACCTCCAGCCCGTTTATGCCCGGCAACATTACATCCAGCAGAAGTATATCCCAGGGTTGGGATACAGCCTGACGAAGACCTTCACGCCCATCCGTGACCACCGTAATGTCGTATCCCTCATGTGTGAGTTCCAGTTCAATAAATCCGGCGATATCTTCGTCGTCTTCAATCAGTAATACTTTCTCTTTTCCCATCTAAAGACCTCCGAATCTAAAGACATCCGTTTCAGGACAGACACGCCATGAAAAAACGGCCCGCAGTGAACGGACAGGGGTGTTCCCTGCGGGCTCGCTTCCGTTCATTATTGACTGACCGTATTGTTCACCTGACTGCCGGACTGAATTTGTACATTCGGTCCAGAATCGACACCGCCATCTGCTTTCTTGCCATTCGTTTCTTTCGCAGTCTCTGCCGCAAGCGACGATCCACTGTCGTTCACTTGGCTGCCCGTTTGTTGCTGTACATTCGGCCCGACATCGGCGCCCCCGGTTTGAGAATGGGCCTCCGTTGAGTCGGCAAGCGAAGGCAATGTACTCTGCAAGGCCGCGCCTGTTGATATTGCGGTGGGAACGCTGTTGTTCTGACCCGTGGCCGCAAAGGCTGAAGCCTGAGTCAGGGCAAGGCCCCCCACCATGATCACAGCAACTGCGCCGCCAATGATTTTCTTGCTCAATTTGATGACCTCCTTCGTGGGAATGGCCTCAGTATAGACAGCCCCTGTTAGATGGTCTGGTGAAATCCATTAGAATTCCATAAGCGACAGAAGCAGGCCGACAGCCTGTGGTCCGTCGTTCGTATGCACCCGAATGAAGTAGCGCTGATGGGCTCCGATCGGACGGCGATAGCCCAGCGGATGGTACGCAGCCATGGTGGCGTTCCAGACTTGTCGCTCCTGTGCGGTGGTGACCGGCTCGACGACGACGGGTGATACATCACGCAGCGAGGCGCTCAGTTCCAGTTGGATCGCGGTTCCTTTCCGTTCCTCATGAATGCCCTGCCGGACTTTATGGCGCCAAAGAGGAGGCAATGTGACCAGCCCGTCCTGCTCCAACCGGAGCAAGAGCTTTCTGCAGGCTTCCATTTTTAAACGACCATTGGGGGCCTTCCACGGCAAATTTTCGCATAGGGTCGCGGTGATTTCTTCCTGGCTAAAGCGGGAAAACCGTCGCACCGTCAAGCGAATCAAGTCCAGATCCGCTTGACTAAATTCCCGATCTCCAATCCAAAAAGGCACATTCATCCTCGACTTCACCTCTTCGATCTCATCTCCAAGGCTATCATCTCAGATTGAGTTGCGCGTGTTCAGTAGCATCTGCAAGAAAATTTTCTTGGAACCCTCCCACACACCAAGCCCTTCAAGGACTCTCGACTTCATGCGTCAGCACTGAATACAAATGTCTTCAATATGAACTCCTGTGCAATCAGAAGTGGTTCAACACTCCTCTTGGCGCGACTAAGAATCATTGCCCCTTCAACAGTGCTTAACAATACAACGGCCAGACTCTTGGCCTCGTCGGGGGTGCGGCCATACTGAACAAGTACCCTTGCAGCGGCTTCAATCAACACGTCATACGCAGTCGCGCAGGCCTGTCGCAGAGCGGGCGATGCATGAGATGAATCAAGTGTGATAGTTGATACCGGACATCCTTCGGTGAAAACTGAATTCGATAAGGCATGAATGACATGTCCCGCAAGCGCTTTAATCCATTCTTCAACTGAACTCGTCTTTTGTGCCAATTCTTCTATGTGAACTTTCAACTCGCGAATGGATTCATCGATTGCAGCAAGAGCTAACTGTTCCTTGCCACCAGGGAATAGAAAATAAAATGAACCTCTTGGCGCTCCACTCTCTTCAACAATTTGGCCTAGCCCCGTGCCTTGATAGCCTTGTCGTTGAAGGAGACGGCGTGTCGCCTGAATTAGGCGGTTCCTTGAATCTGTCTTCGGTTTGGGCAACGTAATTCCTCCTTGACCAAAACTATACCGAATGCTATACATATATCAACTGGCATAGTTACCTCACACCAGTATATCAAACGCGGCAAAGGTTGAGAAATCAAAATTAGTGTTTCGATTTCACGCCATGAGTATTGACCAGATAAAGCTTTCAATATGGCTATTGGCCAAGTGCCGTCGCTCTAAAATTAGGGGGGACTTGAACTATGAAAATATTTGTCACCGGCGGTACGGGTTTTCTTGGAAAGGAACTCGTCCGCCGACTGCAAGAAGACGGTCATGAAGTGTGGGGACTTGCACGTTCACTCGAAAGCTCAAACCAAATCACGCACCTTGGTGCAATGCCAGTAAAAGGGTCGCTAGAGGACATTTCGCAATGGGAACACGCGCTCGAAAATATGAACGTCGTGGTTCACTGTGCTGCGCTCGTGTCCACGTGGGGGCCGTGGCGAAATTTTGAGTCACAAATTACGCAAGCAACAATAGATTTGCTTGCCGCAGCCGACCGACATGGAGTAGGGCGCTTTCTGTACATTAGTTCCGAATCGGTAATGCAAAACCGTACGGAACTGGTTGACATTGATGAAACCTTTCCGTGCCCAGTGAAACCGAACTCGTTTTATGGTCAGGCGAAGTTGCTTGCTGAAAAGGCAATCCTCGATTACACAGGCAACATGCATTGTGTCATTTTACGCCCGACATTTATTTACGGCCCCAATGACAATGTTTCTACCACTCTTCACCAAATGGTTGAGTCCGGGAAATTCACTTGGGTTGACCGTGGTCGTCACTTGATTGAACGGGTTCACGTGCAAAACGTTGTCGACTCCATCTCATTGGCACTCGTGCGAGGACAAAACAAGGGTGTCTACCTTATCACGGACGGAGCCCCGACAACTGTTCACGAGATATTCACTGAGTACGCCAAACGCCTTGGACTTGACCTACCCAAGAAAAACATCCCTAGCCCAGTTGCAAGAATGGCCGCATCGATCGTCGAATTGACGTGGCGAGTACTTCGTCTTCCAGGAACACCTCCTCTAAATCGATTTGAGGTGGCCTTCGTTTCGATGCCAAGGCGCTATCGAATCGATAAAGCTAGAGCGGAGTTAGGATTTCAACCAAAAGTGCCCCTATAGGTTTGGACTACCACCAGTCCCCAGCCAAAGGGAAGCTCCAAAGCACTTCCCTTTCTTGGCTTAACCCGCTCAATAGCACAAGATTCAGCCAAGCTGGGAATGTACATATACATCACTCTAAGTAGTGAGTTGCACTCTGTCAGTATACAACCATACTCGAGGACAATCATTTACATGTCCGCCACCATCTGCGCTCACAGTTTCTTTTGCAAGATGGCATACGTTCGTAGCAATCGTGACCACTAATGACTTAAGCCGCGGCGCATGACCGGGATACCAATGACCAGCGCAATGGCACCAGCCACCGCAAGTACCCCCGCATCGAGCGCAACTCCCGCATCAGACCCATATAACAGCGTCTGGCGCAAGGCACCCAGTGCGTAGGTGTTGGGTACGTAGCTGCTCACGGCTTGGAGCCATCGCGGCAAATAGGCAATATCTGTGATGCCTCCGGCTAAGAAAAAAAGATAAAACGAGAGTGAAATGGACAGACCACTAACGCGTTCGGTTGCCCGCAGAGCTGCTCCCAGTAAGACCCCGATTCCTGACCCAACGATGGCCGTCAATGTCATGATCACGAAGGCCCACAATGCTAGACCAACGCCCGGGGCGGGAACAATACCTGCCGCAATCGCCGCTATGAGTGCAATGCCGCCGGTGATGTCACTGGCCGCAACCCCTGCACCAACCTTGCCAAGGATCATCGTCAATGGCCACGCCGGGGACATCAGCAGTTCTTTTACGCTACCCGTCTCCCACTCGCGTACAGCCGCTAGTCCGGAATTGACGATGCCAGCCTGGAGAACCAACATCACCACCACCGCAATCATGTTAAATCCCACAAAACTGGCGTCTTTGGCGTGCAAATCATGTTCTTGTACCTGAATGTGCATCGGATTCTTGCCGATGGCGCCGCTCTTAAGAAATGTGGTTAAGATATCCGGCAGTGCACGGCGCAAGTCGTTGGCGCTATCGTTGTTGAAGTTGCGCACCTGCCATGTGAGCGTGGGCCGCTGATTGTGAGCAATCTCCGCCGAAAATCCCTTTGGGATAATCAGCACGCCAGCCACAGTGAGTTTCTGGTAGTCCTTTTCAGCCTCGGTCTTCGTCATGACCTGTGCGCGATAGAATCCATCGTAGTTTTGCGCAATATGCTGCAATGTCGCCGCTGCCTGACCACCGCTGTCCTGATTGACAATGGCGACAGGACTGCCCGTGACAGCCGCAGCTTGCAGAATTAAGACGAGCATGAGAATGAGCGCAGGGAAAACTGTGACTGCAAGGATAGCGGGACTACGCCACCAAGTCGCCAAGTCTTTTTTGACAATGGCACGAAAAGTTTGGAACTGCACGTTTTTTGCCCCCCCCTCTTAATGTTGTGCCGTCGCCCGACGGTAAGCCAACCAACTGACACAGAGGGCAAGGACAGCCCATGCCAACAGGATCGTCCACAGCCAGACTGGTGCCGTATCAATTGGCCAATATCCGTGCACAGCATGCTGAAACGCGGCGTTTGCGTACACCACTGGAAACACCCGTGCAATCACAGCTACGGCAGGTGTGGACCAGGAAATCGGTCCAAAAGCGCCACTGATGAAGAATAGCGGCAAGCCGAGCGCAAATGCAAACGGCGTCACCACGAATTGGGATTTGGCCACACTGCCGATGGCCACTCCAAGGCTGATGAAGACCAACATCGTCACCAACGTCACTCCCACAAACTGTCCCCACGCCAACAGTCGTAAGCCCAGTAACAGCAAGACAACCCAGACGAGGGCCGCAGACGCGATCCCGTTGACCATTCCTGCACAGAGCTTGCCCAACACAACACTCCAGGGGCGAATGGGAGCCAGCATCAATTCCTTCATCGTGCCAAGCTCCCATTCCCGCGCTGATCCCCTGCCTCCAAACAGCAGCCCACCAATCAACAGCGCCACGGTTTGAATGCTGACGCTGAGATAGCCGAGAAAGGTAACATTGTGTGCGTAAGCGTCAACCTCTTTCCAGCTAAACGGGATTACGGAGGGAAAGACGCTATGGTAGAAATTGAGGATTCCCAAAGGTATGGCCCGGCGAACGTCGTTGGCGAAATCTGCATTGAGGTTATTGAGAGTCAGCGGTATATAGGCCGTCTGTTGATGGGCGACTTTCCCCGAGAAGCCGCTCGGAATTTGAATGGTGGCGACCGACCCGTGGTGCTGAATCAACTGTTGCCCGATAGCTGCCGAAGGCACACGCTGGATGTGAAATGTCAATGCGGTTCCCAGCGCATGCAGGAAAGCCAGGTCGTTGTATCCGTTCCCTGCCATAACCACGCTGACTGGAACTTTCGCGCCACCTACTGCAAACAGAACGAAAAGGAACAGGAAGTTTACCGGAACAATGAGCGACAAAATGGTGGCGAAGGGAGAGACCAAGTTGAGGCGCAGGTCATTCATCATGATGTGAAAGGCAGCACGCATACCCACTAGTCGCGCACGCCCTTTCCCGTGAGCGACAAGAACACTTCATCCAAGGAAGGCTCACGAAGTGCCATATTTCGAATCAAGCCGCCCAGGCCTGTGACCTCTCCAAGTAGTCTCGGCACCAATGCACCCGCAGCACCGTCGCTGATGCCGGAGAGAGAGATTATAATGCGGTTGTCACTGGTTTCTACACTCTGAACGCCCGTGATGCGTTGGAGCCGATTCCGTACATCGTCTGATGAAACACATGAGACCTCCAATGCTAACACGCTGCTTCCGAACCGGGCTTTCAATGCAGTTGGCGTATCCTCCGCAATCAGTTGACCTTTGTCGAGAATGCCGATACGGTCACACAGGGCATTCGCTTCCTCCAGGTAGTTTGTCGTCAGCAACACAGATTTGCCCTCTTGCTTCATTCTTAAAATGTAATCCCAGATGACATTTCGAGACTGGACATCAACGCCCAGAGTGGGTTCATCGAGGTAAACAAGCCATGGATCGTGCAGCAAAGCACGTCCAATCGACAACCTTCGCTTCATGCCGCCAGAGAAAGTCTTAACGCGAGACTTGGCTCTGTCCTGCAACTGTGCCAGCGCCAACATGGCCTCGACCCGTTCCGACTTCTGGCGTCCTCGATAACCGAACAACTCCGCGTGAAAAGCCAGATTTCGTTGAGCTGTGAGTTCCTCGTAGAGGGCTGTTTCCTGCGGAACAACACCCAGCATCCGGCGAACTGACATGGCCTGCTTCCGGGGATTCATGCCAAATACCCTAACCATGCCGGAAGTTGGGTCACTGAGACCACTAATCATATTGAGCGTAGTCGTCTTGCCAGACCCGTTTGGACCCAACAAGCCGAAGATCTCTCCCCTTGCAATCCGAAAATTCAGATCTGAAACAGCGTGAAATGAACCAAAGTCCTTGCACAAATGTTGTACCTCGACAGCGTAGTCCATTTTTAACGTAGTCATTTCCTCACATCCCTTCATGGCTCTGCCCCGAGTCGTCTATCAACAGACCGTTCAAAAACACCTCGACGACCCCGTCTATGGCAGTGGAAAGGGAAAAAGATTCCCGCATCAAGACATCAGGTCGAATTACCGCTTGCACGGAACCTAGGAACATTAAGACGGCCAATCGGGAAGGAATCGGTTTCATTCTCCCCCGTACTTGTCCCTGCTGGATCAGTCCCTCTAAATTTAAGATTTTCTGTTCGCGAGTTTGCTGAAATTTTTGCCAGACTTCGGGCACATAGCGCTGAATATCCGCCAGGAATTGCGAATGTAAAGCCAACAACTCTTCCTTCACCTGCATCACGATCCGTTTAAATAACACGTCCGGCGGAACCGTCGTTGACTCACTTCGAATCTGAGTCACACGAGCACTTGTCTTCCCGACAACGCTCTCCAGCACAGCCTCCGCCAAGGCTTCTTTGTTAGTAAAGTGCTGATACACAGTCCGTTTGCTCATTCCCAGATATCCGGCTAACCCCGTCATGGTCACCCCACGATACCCATGTTGATTGAATTGTTCTCGGGCGGCATCAATAATCCGATTCCGACTTTCAGATAGTCGCTGATCCATGGCTCCCCCTCCAGTACGATGAAGCAGACACCCCCAAGACATTTTAGCTGTTCTCTGAGGGGGGCTGCGACGAGACACCTGCTTTGACCCCAACGACATAGCCAACCGCAAAAACAAGTAAAACCAATAAGCCGTCAATAAGAAGATCCAAACTAAAACGAATGACATGAGCCGACATCGCAACGATCATTAGCGCATACAGAATGCCCCCCGTGACAGAAATCCTCCAAAACAATCGATAGGATGCCATCTACATTCCTCCTAGATGAAAACCCAAAATACTGTTTTCGTTTCTATCGTACCATTATACTACCGGGGCGTGTGTAATGAACATGTCAGACAAGTGTAGTTGGAAAGACATCTTCATGAATCGACTCGTGACACATGGTGTAGAAGAAGAGAACGCACAACGGGTTTACCTGACCGAGATGGAAGCGAGCACAATACGAACTCAGGGCAGAAGGCGCAGTGATCAGCAATGAGACCCTGGGGAGGTATGTGAAAGCACAGGCGGCCAAGAAAATTGACGCCACGATCACTGAGAATCGGGTGAAGGTTTTGGCCGTAGACGATGTGAATCTGCGCAAGGGAGACAAGACATCCGGCTGCACCGTACTGCTGGATGAAGAGAGCCATAAGCTGTTAATTATCCTGAAAGGCACGACGAAAGAAATAACGAAGCAGGCCTTGGAGGTGTTTCCGTACGCACAGTTTTTTAGCAGGGACAGAGCATCCGCCTATGCTGCGGCAGGCGCAGAGTGTGGGAAAACCCAAATTGCGGATCGATTTCACCTGATCAAGAATGCGCAGGCTGCGATTGAACAGGCCCTAATGGCATCTATTCCGGCGAGCA
>JAJZEE010000104.1:0-419 GCA_021805735.1 Bacillota bacterium | reverse complement strand
TATCCGCGATGGAGACGGATGGGTGCGGGCTGTGACGGAGGGTGCGGCGGATTCCAACACGTATTTCCATGTCCCAGATGAACGGATTGAAGAGGCTATCCAGCTTGCGAGGCTGACGCCTGCCAAGGCTCAGAAATACAAGAATACCCTGAAACTGTTGGAACTTGCGGATAAAGGGCTGAAAACGGCCGACATCGCAAAGGAGATGGATGTGCAACGAGGAGAACAGTGGGCGGGATACCCCGCCTGAGACGAAAAGCAGACCGACCGAGGCCGATCGCTCACCGTTTAGCGCAAAGGCGACAGAACTCATACTGGGAACTAACAAGGAAGCGAAGGAAACGAAAGAACCAAAGGAGGGGTCTAAAAAAAACCGACCTCTTACCGAGGGCAATAAAGGCGTACCCGCTCATCCCGAC
>JAJZEE010000103.1 GCA_021805735.1 Bacillota bacterium | reverse complement strand
CGCGGGCTGTGCGTTCCCAAACGATGTCACTGCGGGAACGGGGATTCGTCGAGGCGGCGAGAGGACTCGGATTATCACCGCTGTACATTCTGTTTCGGGAGATACTGCCCAATGTGGGATCGTACATCGCGATGAATCTGCTCCTTTCTGTGACCGGCAGTATCTACGCGGAGGTAGGGTTGTTTTTTCTCGGAGTGGTGCCATTTCAGGTCAACAACTGGGGCGTCATGTTGAACCTGGCGGTCTTTTCCGCCGGCGCCATGTCGAGTCCGCAGGCGCTGCCTTACTTGCTCTCGCCGATGCTGGCCATTCTCATCCTGACGCTCGGCATCGTTCTCTTCCTGGACGCGTTGGATGAGATGTTCAATCCAAGGTTGAGGGGGGTGTAGGTCAGGGTGAGCGCTGAACTCAAGCATAAACAAACCACGGCGCCTGCCGTCCAGGTGCGTGGGTTGAGCGTGGTATACGCGACGAACCAGGGCGATCTTCCCGCCGTTCGACAGGTCGACCTTGACATCGAAGCGCGAAAGATCACGGGCATCATTGGCGAATCTGGTTCTGGCAAGTCAACACTCGTGATGGCGATGATGAATGCAGTGGGAAAGCCGGGGCAAATTGTAAGCGGATCAGTCGAAGTCCTTGGCGTCGGCGACATGCTCAGCATCGACCGCGAGCGACAACGCAAGGCTCGGGGCAAGGAACTGGGGCTGGTCTTTCAGGCGGCGCAGAATTCGCTCAATCCCCTGCGTCGAATCGGTCATCAGGTACTGGATCTGGGTCGATCTCACGAAGTGAAGGATCTGCGGGATCTGTTGCGCAAGGCAAAAGATTTGCTGGCGCGTCTGGGAATGGACGCCGACAGGGTGCTGGCGTCCTACCAGCACGAACTGTCGGGAGGAATGCGACAGCGGGTGGGAATTATGTTCGCCCTGATTCTGGACGCCAAGATTGTCATTCTGGATGAGGCAACGACGGCGCTTGATATGCTGTCACAGGCGTCGGTTCTGGAAATCGTGCGCGAGTTGCATAAAGAACGCGGTTTGACCACGATTCTGGTCACCCATGATATGGGCGTGGTCGCTGACATGGCGGATCGGGTTGTGGTTATGTACGGCGGGGAGATCGTGGAAGAGGGGCCGAGCGAGTTCGTGCTCAGTCATCCGGCGCACCCGTATACCCAGGGGCTCGTTCGGGCAATCCCGCGTATCTCGGGCGATATCGACCGCGCGGTGCCGCTGCAGGGCGCGCCGGCCGATCTGAAGACCTATCTGGAACCGGGTTGCCCCTTTTACCAGCGCTGTTCGGTCGCGATGCCCAAGTGTCAGGAGAGTCGACCAACCAGTCTGGCCGTGGCACAGGATCGCAAAGTCGCATGTTTTAAGGTGACAGATCATGATTGAAGTCGAGCATTTGCGCAAGGTTTATTCAACAAAAGGGAGTCTTTTGAACCGTAGTCAGGTGCACGCGGTGCGCGACGTCAGTTTTCGCATTCCAGAGGGAGGGGCCATTTCCTTCATAGGGGAGTCCGGGTGCGGGAAAACGACAGTGGGACGCATCTTGGCTGGACTGGAAACGCCGAGCGCCGGCATCGTCCGCCTCGACGGTGTGAACATTCACCAAGTGGCGGCCAGGGAGCGGCGAAACTTGCTGCGTAAAATCCAACTGATCCATCAGGACCCGTACCAGGCGCTGAATCCCGCTTACCCCATTGAACAGGCGCTGTCCGCCCCGCTTCGGATCATGGCCAAACAAAAAGGCGACACACCACGCACATGGATTCGTGACCGGATGGAAGAAGTGCTGACGATGGTCGGATTGGACCCCGCATCGGTTCTGTACAAGTATCCGCACATGTTGTCGGGCGGACAGCGTCAACGCATCGTGATCGCCAGGGCGCTGACGGTGGAACCCACAGTTTTGGTGGCGGATGAGGCGGTGTCAATGATCGATGTCTCATTGCGGCTCGGTGTCTTGCGCCTGCTGCGCGACTTGCGGGAAAAACTGAACATTTCCCTTCTGTTTATCACCCACGACGTCGCGGCGGCTCGTTACCTGGGATCGGGCGGGCAGATATCCGTCATTTATAAGGGACTGATTGTCGAACAGGGGCCGACAGAAGGAATCATCTCACGCCCGCAACATCCGTATACACAGGCGCTGTTGAGCGCCGTACCGGTGCTCAAGGGGCTTGAGAGAATGGGCGCGGACCGGTTTATTCTGGCGAAGGAAATGAATGCCCAGAGTGCTGCAGAGACGGGATGTCTGTTCGCCGATCGCTGTCCGTTTGCCCAGGAACGGTGTTTCTCGGAAGCGCCGACTCTCATCGACGGTGATTATCAGTATGCATGCCACTTCCCAGAAGTACGGCAGGTTGCGGCTGTGGCGGCGGAGTAGACAACAGGAGTGGGGAGAGGGTATTTGGTGCAATCGCTCAGGCACCTGCATACGGAGCAGTCTGATCCGCAATACGCCAATCTGGATATCAGTGGCACGACAGACATCCTGATCATGATGAACGAGGCAGATCGCGCGGTTCCCGTGGCCGTCGCCCAAGTGTTGCCTTCTGTGGCGCAGGCTGTGGAGGTGATTGTCAGGGCTCTCAAACAGGGCGGTCGGCTCATCTATATCGGGGCTGGATCGAGTGGACGCCTCGGTGTGCTGGACGCGGCGGAGTGCCCGCCGACTTTTAGCACCCCACCAGAGCAGGTCCAGGGTTTGATCGCCGGTGGGCCCGAATCCATGTTTCGCGCGGTGGAAGACGCCGAGGACAATTTTGCCTCTGCCCAGGCTGACCTGCAAGCTATTCAACTGACGGAGCGCGACGTGGTGGTAGGAATTACCGCCAGCGGTCGGACTCCCTATGTGATGGGCGGCTTGACCTATGCTGGTCAACTGGGTAGCGCGACTGTTTCACTGAGTTGCAACCTGAACGCTGAGGCGAGTCGACTGACGGACGTCGCCATTGAAGTGGACACTGGGCCGGAGGTCCTGATGGGTTCTACTCGGCTGAAGGCTGGCACGGCCGAAAAGCAGATTGTCAACATGCTCAGCACGGCTACCATGGTTAGATTGGGCAAGGTCTATCACAACCTGATGGTCGATTTGAAAGTGACCAATGAAAAGTTGGCGGAACGCGCAAAGCGCATGGTGATGCAGGCGGCCGATATCGACTATGTGTTCGCGGAGCGGATGCTTCAGGAGGCGGATGGGCACGTGAAAACCGCGATCGTCATGGCTCGCAAGGGAGTGGATAAGGGCACGGCAGGTCAACTGTTGGCAGAGGCGGATGGTTTTTTGCGGAGCGTTCTTCGTGAGCTCGATGCGCTGGAATCGTTCCCCAGTGGATCGTAGTAGTTTCCTGTTGGATGCTTGTTTTCCTCCCTGGTCGCTGGTGAACGGGTATCGCGATTCGTGGATGAAGCTATAGCGGTTTTGCGACCTTCATTCTTGCAAATGGGGTGCAATCATGATTCGCTCCTATCAGAGTGGTGATGAAGCAGCGATTGTCGTTTTATGGAACCGATCGTTGCCGAAAGATCCGATCACACCCTTTATTTTTTTGAAGCACGTACTGACTGATCCCAATTTTGATCCGGAGGGTGTCCTGCTGGCCGAAATCGACGGGACGATCGTCGGCTGTGTGCTGGCAGTGGTGCGCAAGTTGCCACTCGCAGGCGTGGATCTTGAACCTGACGACGGATGGATCACCGCTTTTTTTGTGGCGCCAGAAGCGCGGGGGCGGCATATTTCGGCGGATCTGTTACAGGCGGCAGATGACTTCTTCCGGCGCAGGGGCCGGAAGAACGTGTATTTTGCCTCCTACGCCCCTCACTACTTCTTGCCGGGCATTGACGCAACGACCTATCCTGAGGGTAAGCGCGCCCTGGAAAGGGCGGGCTATTCTGTGCTTTACTCGCCCGTTGCGATGGACAGGAATCTTGTCAACTACCAGTACCCGGACGACGTGCGGGCTTTGGAGATGAAGCGACAAACCGAAGGGTACGTCGTCGAACCACTGTCCTACTCATTTGTGACACAAGTGATCGCGTTCAATCAGAACGTCTTTAACCCGGATTGGGCGCGCGCCGTAAGGGAAGCGCTTGCGCAAGGCGCGCCTCTCTCGCGTGTGCTGATCGCGCGGCGTCACGAACAGGTTGTTGGGTTCTGCACGTATGGCGCTTATGACGGCGTTCTTGAACGCTTTGGGCCGTTTGGAGTGGCGCCTGAACTGCGTGGCACAGGCCTTGGTAAAGTTCTGCTCTATCGTTGCATGGAGAGCATGCGCGCCGATGGTCTGCATGGAGCCTGGTTTCTGTGGACTGGCGAACAGTCGCCCGCGGGTCACCTGTACTTGCGGGCTGGCTTCACCGTGACGCGTCGCTTTGATGTGATGAAGAAGACGTTGATAGACCGGTATGAACCTGCGAATTAGACGCAGAACGAGGGGAGAGCCTTGACATGCACATTTTAGCGGTCGGCGGACACGCGGGCGACATGGATCTGACTGCGGGCGCCGTCTTGGCGGAGCATGTACTGGCTGGGCACCAGGCGACGCTTTTGCACTTGACTCCGGGGGAAAAGGGACATCCGCGACTTGCTCCTGCCGTGTACGCGGAGCAAAAGGCACTTGAAGCACAGCGCTGTGCGGCGCAGTTGGGGGCGAATGTTCGTTTTCTCGACTATAAAGATGGTGAGTTGCCTGTTGACGAAGCGAGCAAGTATGCCGTTGCGGACGTGATTCGTGAACTCAAACCGGACGTGTTGATTACGCACTGGAAAGGAAGCATGCACAAGGATCACATGAACACGTACTACATTGTGAAGGACGCCCTGTTTTACGCGGGACTAAAGACGATTGAGCGAGACTCTCCAGCGCACTGGGTGCCTCAAGTCTATTACGCGGACAACTGGGAGGACCCGTATGATTTTCACCCGCAGGTTTTTGTGGAAATCGGCGACGCAGCATACGAACATTGGGTTGCAGGCATGAATGAGTACGCCTACGCGCGTGGGGAAACGTCGGGATTTCCTTTCATCGACTACTACAAGGCGCTCACGATTGTGCGCGGCGCGCCAGCTGGCATGAAGCGGGCGCAATCGTTCGCAGTTCCAGAGGGCGCGTTAAATCGCCGCATCAAGAGTTTTACGGAACGCAAAAAATAACCACATGGTTGGGTGAGCGAGTCGATGAAGACGGCGAACGAGAGCAGTCTTGGTTGAGACGCCTCTGACGATGTGAACACGTGGACTTCGAATTGCGAATGTGGCGCCGGGTACTGCGGCGCGCGAAGGGGGAACGTGGATGAATGGCAAGACGTTGAGCGAATGGGCAGGCGCCGTGCTTTGCGCCGGTTTTGACGGTGAGCAGATGGATGGGCACGCGGAACACCTGATCGATCGCCTGCGTGTGCAAAATGTCATTCTGTTTGGGCGCAATATCGCGTCATTTGCGCAAGTGCGAGCGTTGACAAAACAATTGCAGGCGTTTGCGCAGGAAAGTGGACACGATCTGCCGCTGCTCATCTGCGCTGACCAGGAGAATGGAATCGTTCGCCGATTCGCGGATGATGTTCCTGGATTGCCGGGAAACATGGCGCTCGGAGCGACCGACGATGCGGAACTGGCGCATGCGTCAGGTCTGATCACCGGTCGCCTGCTGCGCGCCGCGGGCATACAGATGGATCTGGCGCCGGTTCTTGACGTGAACAACAATCCAGACAACCCTGTCATCGGCGTGCGTTCGTTTGGGGAAGACCCTGCCGCCGTGGCGACTCTGGGCGTTGCCTTTGCGCGTGGATTGGAGCAGGCCGGGGTGATCGCGTGCGGCAAACACTTCCCCGGGCACGGCGATACGGTCTCCGATTCGCATCTGGCTCTGCCGCTTATCGCACATGGATTAGAGCGACTCGAGGCGGTGGAATTGGCGCCTTTTCGGGCCGCAATTTCAGCTGGCGTTGAGGCGATTATGACCGCGCATGTCGTGTTTCCGGCAGTCGCGGGCAACACTGATCCTGCGACACTGTCAGAGGCGGTCCTGACGGAACTTTTGCGGACACGTCTCGCATTTCCTGGGGTGATCATGACTGATTGCCTGGAGATGCGGGCGATCTCAGATACCGTCGGCGTGGGGCGCGGCGCGGTGCTCGCGCTGCGCGCGGGGGCTGATCTGGTGCTGGTGTCACACCAGCTGGAGCGACAGGAAGAGGCGCTTTCTGCGATTGTGGTCGCCGTAGAAAGTGGGGAACTGCCATTTGAAAGGCTGCGAGAGGCGGCGGAACGAGTGTGGGCGTTAAAACGCAGGCGGCTGCAGGAACCGGCGCAGGAGCTGCCACTGGATCACGTGGACCGCATTGTGGCGCAGGCAGGGCAACTGCAACGGCAGATCGCGGCAAGCGCCGTAACGGTGTTGCGCAATGATCAGGGCGCGCTGCCGATTAGAAACTGGGAGATTCCGCCGCAGAGGATTGTCTTGTTGCGTGATCAGATACACCCACAGATGATGGCGGCCGGAGCATCTTCGAGGACCGAGGTCCTTCAGGATGAACTGATGCGGGTACTGCCCGACGCCATGGTGAAGTTGTACGAAATCGACGTAAAGGGTTATGGGGTTGACGCGGCGGTTGCAGCCAGTCAAGCAGCCGACCTGGTAGTGGTATCCGTAAACGGTTTGGGTAACCCGCGTTTCTTGCAAGTCATTCGAGATATAACGGCTGCCGTACGGCGCCCCATCGCAGTGATCGCAGTACGGAGCCCTTACGATCTGCGCGAACCGCTCTTTCAAGACATGCCCACACAACTGGTTATCTATGAAGAGACGCCGTGGATGTTGCGGGCGGCCGTTCACGCGATCGTTCACGGGGGAGCGGACGGCCATATTCCCGTCTCCATTTCATCGCGCTTGCCGCGGGGCAGCGGACAGAGGTTGTGACTACGGACAATGAAAATGACGGGGGAAGCGCTTGACACCCGGCTCACGGTGTGCTAAATTTCGTTCAAATTGATAACTGAATACTCTTATCGAGAGTGGCGGAGGGACTGGCCCGTTGAAGCCCGGCAACCGTTTTTCGCGAAAGCGAAAGAAAGGTGCCAAATCCAGCAGAGTGAAAACTCTGGAAGATAAGAGGGAGACTATCGACAGATGACGCCCCCCTCTTACGTGGGGGGTTTTTGTGATGGTGACATGGGAGGGATGGCGGTGAATCAAAACGAACATGAGCACCCGCAGACCACCGCCGCTCGCAGGTGGACCATGGGCTCCTTTGTTACAGAATTTGGGGTCGTGTTGGAAAGTGTTGATCTGGTTTTTGAGACACGCGGCCACTTGGATCGAACGGGCGCTAACGCAATTCTTATATGCCACGCGCTTACAGGCGACGCGCATGCAGCGGATGGCGATGGGCGTCCGGGATGGTGGGGAGAGTTGATTGGTCCAGGGCGCGTGTTCGATACAGATCGCTATTATGTTATCTGCGTCAATGTGCTTGGCGGATGCCAGGGGAGTACGGGCCCTGCCAGTCCGTTGCCAGGCGAGACACGCGTTTATGGCGCGCTGTTTCCCACAGTTACCATTCGCGACATGGTCAACGTCCAGTATATGCTGCTGCGGCATTTGGGCGTCACGGAACTGCAACTGGTGATTGGCGGTTCCATGGGTGGCATGCAGGCGCTGGAGTGGGCGGTGATGCATCCTGAGTACGTCGCGAGAGCCGCCGTGATTGCCGCCAATCCGGCCTACACAGCCATGGGGCTGGCGTACAATGAGATCATGCGGCAGGCGATTGTCGCGGACCCGGACTACAGAGACGGTGATTATGCGCAGGTGGGCGTGTCGCCGGCAAAAGGGCTGGCCATTGCTCGCATGATCGGCATGATCACCTACCGGACGGCGGAACTGTTCCAACAGCGCATGGGTCGTGAATTGGGGCCCGATGGCTTGGGCGACTTCCAGATGGGTCGATATTTGCGGCATCACGGAGACAAACTGGTTGAACGTTTTGACGCCAATTCATACCTGACGTTACTCCGTGCGATGGACCTGCACGACATCGGACGGGGCAGAGGAGGCCTGTCAGGCGCTTTCGGGCGAATCAGCGCGGAACTGTTATGGATTGGGATTGAGCAGGACCTCCTGTATCCGCCAGAAGATTTGATGCGGGCAACCGAACTGGCTGCAAGAAGTGGCGTGCGCGCTCGGTATGATCAACTGACAAGCGTCTACGGACACGATGCCTTTTTGTTGGAACTCTCGCAACTCAGTGAATTATTGCACCCATTCCTGGCGCAAGACGCGTCAGTCCGGCATGCGGTAGGCGACGGATAGTAAAGAGACAGGAAGAGGGGTATCATGGAGAGCGCGCACACACTGTACATTGGTTTATTGGGGCTGGGCACGGTCGGCCGTGGAGTCGTCATGTCACTGGAGTCCAACCGGATGCAGATCGAAACTCGAACAGGGTGCTCCATCAAGGTGCTTGGAGCTCTGGTGCGGCATATCGAGAAACCACGGAACCTGGACGTGTCAGCCTTCAACGTTACCGACGATCCTCAGGCGATTCTTCTGGATCCACGTATTGACGTGGTAGTCGAAGTGATGGGCGGAGTGGAACCTGCCAGGTCCTATATCCGACAGGCACTGCTCTCGCGCAAGCATGTGGTTACGGCCAACAAAGAACTGCTGGCCCAATATGGTGATGAACTGGGTGAACTGGCTGACCGTCAGGGAGTTCGGCTCCTCTTTGAAGCCAGCGTGGCCGGCGGCATTCCCATTGTGCGCATGGTTCAGCAGTATCTGACGGCCAATCGCATCACTTCCATTCGGGGCATTCTCAACGGCACATGCAACTATATTCTTACCAAAATGGAAGATGACGGACTGCCGTTTGCGGAAGCTTTGCAAAACGCTCAAAGGCTCGGCTACGCGGAGGCAGATCCGAAAAGCGATGTGGAAGGGTACGATAGTTCCTACAAACTTGCGATATTGGCCAATATGGCGTTTCCAGTAAAGAGTTTGGTCAGCGCAGTGCAACGGCAGGGGATCACTGAGATCTCTGAACAGGACATTCGAGCTGCCGAGAGCATGGGGTGTGTGATCAAGTTGATTGGAGAGGCGACCTACGACGGTCAACAGGTCATTTTGAAGGTCGGCCCCAGATTATTGCCTCGCGAGGATGCGCTGGCGGGCGTTCGGGATGTGTTCAATGCCGTGACGCTGACGGCAGATGTTGTAGGCGATCTGACTTTCATTGGCCGGGGAGCGGGAGAACTGCCAACGGCCAGCGCGGTGATCGAGGATCTCATGGAAGTGCTGCGCACGCCGTCGCCGTACTGGAACGAACCATTGCGGTCATTTAGCGCATCTGAGTCAAGCGAAAAGGGAACGACGCGCGACTCCAGCGTGACTGCACACTGATTTCAGGTTAGACTCGGATGGCAAAGAAACCGTCCACCCTGCCCAATGTACCCGTAAAGTAGCACAACCAATTTCACTGCCTCATACAATACGGTAACTGTATCCCTAACCCTTGTGTATCAGGACTGGAGCAAGGAGGGATAAGAAAAGTGTCAGCGGTAAGGGATGTCCGCGTCAAGTCACTCCTGACGATTCGCGAGCGAGAGGTGTTCGAGCTACTGGTTCAGGACAAAACCACCAGGGAAATCGCCGAAACGCTTTTCATCAGCGAAAAGACAGTCCGCAATCACATATCCAATGTGATGAAAAAATTAGCAGTAAAAGGCAGGTCGCAGGCGGTCGTTGAGCTTGTGAGACTCGGAGAGATCCAGATTTAGTGTAGTCCCCCAGTGTCGGTGCGCTGGGGGGTATTTTTGTACGCCCGGCATGGGCGATCTCTGTAAGGTACAAGTCCTGAACGGGGATTGGCGACACACCTACCGTGGAGAGCGTGTATACTAGAGACGACGATGCAAAGTTGTCTGGCTGCCAGAGTGAGTTTGGGGAGGCGTCTATGTCTACAGGGCGAAAATCGCTGTTGTTGGGCACTGTTCTACTCGGACATTTGTTGATCGGCATCGCGATTATCTGGATATTTAAGAGATCTGCAACTGGGAACTATATCATTCACTTATTCATTTCCCGTTATTGGTTATGGCAATCAGTATTGTCTGTGTTAATCGGACTCTCTCTCGCCTATTTTTTCACCATCGTTATTGAGCGGCGCAATGTCAAGATTCCTGCAAAGATGCAAACGATGTTTAGAGATTTGGGGCCGAATGCATCGTATGGATTGCAGGTGCTTGCTGGTTTCTACGAAGAGTTTCTTTTTCGAGGCGTGTTGCAAGGGCTGATGGCTCCGGAATTCGGGAAAATACTCTCCCTGTTGATCGCCTGGTTTGCTTTCACCGCGCTGCATGTTCCACAGTATTGGCGCGCAAAGGAGTTCATAGTCGGAGTGTCAGCGCTATCGGCCGCTTGTGGGATTTGGTTTGCCGTTACAGGAAATCTGATTGGTCCGATTGTCATTCACATGGTTTTCAATGTATATGTAACGCGCAAAAAGAGTGGATCTCTCTTTTCTTCCGAAATAATGGGTTGAACGTCAACGATCGGTCGCAGGTGGTTGTCGAACTGGTCTGTCTAGCCGAGATTTCTAGAATGCAAGTCAGTATTTGGCGTTCATGCCAGCAATCTTCAGGTGAGATGGCCGTGTTCAATACTTGTTCCGCATGTGGGGAGTACTGTGTAGAGAAGGGTGTACAGTCCTTAGACGCTCAAAAAGCGCTTGCTGTCTGTCCAAAGTGCGGATATCGGCGCCAGTTTTTCAGGCTTCCGTTGGTTGTGGCGACAGGCGCCAGCGGAGTTGGGAAATCCACGATCTGTCTGGCGCTGACGTCCAAAATGAGGGATGCTGCTGTTGTCATAGAGGGGGATATTCTCTGGAATAAGGGATTTGCCACTCGCGATTTCCGTGACCTGTGTCTCCGTGAGGGTCATCAATCACACGGTGCAGGGCGAAGACATGAGGAGCGCTCCCGAAGTGCCCCGCACTGTGCGTAGCATACCGGAGAGCGCCGATTGGACGCAACTCGTCAAAGAGGTCGATTCCCAAAAAACGCAGTGTTGGGCGTTAACCACATATCGCTGGATGCAGACCCGCATGCCGAGAAACTCTATGAATTAATGCCGGCGCGGCGCAACGGCGCCGTTTGTGCACCTGTTGCTCCCGGCGGCATGCACCGGGAGCAACCTCGCACCCGTGCAGCCACACATGCGAGGAGAGATGAACTTGAAGACGCCGGATGACGGCTATTTTGACACTTGCAGGGTGATCGGGCGTTCCGATCGATTGCCTGTTCGTTTCACTGCGGTGCCCGTTGCGACAACTTCCATGATCTCTTCCGAACGGTGAATGATCTCGATCTGGACATTCACGATCGAGTCCGCCCCAAGCGCGTCAGCTTCCGCCTTCATACGCTGCAACGACAATTCGCGGGACGAGTACATCAACTGGGTTAACGCGGTCAGTTCACCGCGCTGCAACCCCTTGAATGCGGTGGCTATGCCACCGGTAATGCCCATGCTAAAGACGCTGTTGCCGAGTACTAGTCCCAGGGGTTCGAACCCCGCGTCACTGATCAGCCAGAAATCGAGTGCGCTGAGATTGCTCGTGGCGGCTCCCTTGCCAGCGGTGCTTTGCATGGACTGCAGTTCGCGCGCTATGTCCTCCATGGATGTGATCGATGAAGAATTGCCCGAATTGAACACATTTATCTCTCCTTTGCCCAATTGAATGTATCTATTTGATTATCCTATAACAGGACGACGAATGACAAGGAAGCGTGGCTTTGGTACCCTATGATGAACCTCCCGCCACTAAACGCTTCGCGCTTACGTGGGGGTTTTCAGCATCGCTGCTGAAAGTTCCTGGCTCATCGACCTGTGCACAATTCGGGTATTGCCCTCATTGCGTCTTATTTCGGTCTCCCCAGGCGTTAGTTCGGACCGTTCCGGCCCTACTGCACGAAAGATGCGCGTCTTTTTCTTTGCCTTCGTAAGCGGTTCTCCCGACAGGACTTTCTTGACTCCACGGCAAGCGATGACTACGGCTGCATTGTGGTCCGCGTTGTCTGTATGTCCACAGCGGCGGCAGACAAATTCGGCCTGTGTCAGCCGATTGTCCTTGTGAGTGAAACCGCAAGCGGCGCACTCCTGTGAACTGTACACAAACGGTACCTTGACCACCAGTTTCCCGGCGCGCAGCGCCTTGTATTCGGTGTACTGCACGACCTGCCCCCAGGCGGAAGACAGGATGACTCGGTTTAGCCCGGCTTTCGCCCTGGCGCCATTCTTGAGCCACTTTCCTTTCCCGTCTTGCTTTGCCTTCGGACGACGGGTCATGTGTTGGATCTTGAGGTCTTCGAAGGCATAGAGGGTGTAGCGATCATCCGCCACCAGCGCATGGCTGGTCTGGTGCGTGTACTCCTTGCGCACGTTCGCCTCGTACTGCTGGTAGCGGGCCGCTTTCCGGTAGGCTTTCTTCTGGTTCTTCGACCCTTTCTTTCGCCTGGCCGCTCGCCGCTGCCATTTCTTCTTTTGCTCGCGTTCCTTTTCGATCCGCTCCTCCTGAACAGGCGACAGATCGTACACCTGACCGTCCGAGGTCGCAAGGGGCTTGGCCACGCCCCGATCCGCTCCGCAAGTTCGGGCAGCCAACACGTCCGGAGACAGTTGGCGCAACTCCTGCGCGGCCGCTTCGATAAGAGCCTCCCTGTTCCTGTCCCTGTCGCGGTCGAATCCGCTCACCGTATCGTCTTGGGCGCTAAAGGACAAAAACCACTTCCCTGCATGGACCGAGATATGGATGGAGGCCGGAATATGGTGTTGTCGATGGCTGACATAGTCAATCTCGCCGACGGGAAATTTGTGCGTTCCCACCTGCAGGTTGTACCGCAGGATGTCGCCCGTTTCCCGATCCACCTGCGGTTCGAAGGAAAACAGTTCCGACGTGAGCCAAACCGATTGCTCACCGCTTCTCTTGTGGAATTTCGGGCGTCCACCGAGCCCCTGAAAGTGGCGACTGTAGGCTTGTTTCCACAGCACCGCGCCATTGCGCAAGACCTGTGAAGGGACTTCGCCGAGATATGGAGTCCGTTCTGTTTTGAAATGGCTATATCCCTGATCGATCGGGATCGGTTCTCCGACGACGGCAAGGAACTGCCGTTTGAAGGCGCGAAAATAGCGGTCTTCCGATACTTTGGCGTTATAAATCAGGCGTTGGCATCCGATCCAACGCAAGAGGGTGTGTTCCTGTTCCTTTGTCGGGTGGCAGCGAAACCGGTAGCCATTTAGCATACCTGTATTATACTATATTGGTGTGGAACACATATCTGATATCCAATCTTCAAGTCATGCAGTTTTCTCCTTGCGCCTGCACATTGTACTGGTGACGAAGTACCGTCGCAAAGCCACTACGCCTGAGATGTTGGAAGATTTACGCTCGATCTTCTACGAAATCTTGGACGGATGGCGTTGTTCTTTACTGGAGTTTGGCGGCGAGGCGGATCATTTGCATTTGCTGGTTGACATCCATCCGGCCTTGCAAATCTCCGTGCTGATTAACAATCTGAAGAGCGCCAGCTCCCGGCGCATCCGCGCCAAGTATGCAGATCATCTGCGACGATTCTACTGGAAGCCATTCTTCTGGCATCAGGCTTACTATGTGAGCAGCGTCGGGCATGCCAATCTGGAGACGGTGAAACGCTATGTGGAGTCCCAAGGACTGAGCGGGTCCAGAACAAAGACAAGGTGCGCGTTGTTTCGGTACAGCGCTAGGCGGTAACGCCTAACTAAAAACCGACAGTGGGTTACCTAACT
>JAJZEE010000102.1 GCA_021805735.1 Bacillota bacterium | reverse complement strand
TTCCTCGTCTGTATCGATGTGATAGACGTATCCATTGAGGAAAGTGTGGTTCTCCTTGTCGGAGCAGTAGTAGACGCGGTCTCCGTCCTTTGACAGCGCGGTGAAGTAGTGTCGCCTTCCCTCATGCATGCGCAGCGGTTTGAGGGCGCCGCCGTTCACAGGCAGAAGGTACATCTGCACGTTTTCATCGCCGTCGCGGTCGAAGCCAGCCAACAGATAACGACCTTGCGGATCGAACTTCATGTAGGCTGGAGTCTGATCGACGTACGACAACGGATACGGGTATGTACTGGGCAGATTCAAGCCCCAAATGTTGTACTTTCCGCTTAAGTTTGTGGACAGGGCAATGTGTGTCTCTGATTCGTCGACGGCAAACCCGGTGATGGCGTAGGTGCGAAAAAACTCCTCTATGTCTGGTCGGTCAAATTCAATCATGGTTCTCTCCCCTTTTATTGTTCGATGCGTTGGTGGTTTTGTTCGGCAATGGCTTCCTGTCAGCGAGTCAATGCGGAAGCGGCGGCATGGGCGCCGGGCGGCGGCGCGAATGCACCGGCAAATACTAACGAGAGAAAGGCGATCGACCCGTAGACCGCTAGGACCCGAATTCTCGTTTTGCGAGCGCCAAACAGCACCAGCGACGGTTTTATCAAACCGGCGATCAGGGCAAGGGCGCTAAGCAAAAACACGGTCATCAGGACACTGCTCATGAAACACCTCCGTCATCTGCGATGTCATCGCTGTCATCTCCAAGGTACACTCGCAAGCGGAAGCTGTCCAGTTCATTTCGAGATTCCCCGGTTATGACGATTATGTGTAATATCAGAAAACTATTTATGACATGTACAGTTTCGCCTCATGAACGGTATGTGAACTGTCGAGGAGGATTCGTTTCCCTGTGCTATACTCACTTTCGCCAGACAATGAAATAATCATAAACTCTTTATATTTTAACATGGAACAGGAGGCGCGTCGGCGGGATCGTTGAGCAAGGGGGGCGCAGAGAGGCCGGCGCTCTGACACTTTTGTATGGGAACATAGCGCTCGGCGCATTTGCGTAGTCATCCTGTGCCCCGCAGGGGCAGGAGAGTTTCAGAGAGACAAGCCCACGAAGAAAGGGGTGGTGGCGATGAAGGCAGGGAAAGTTCGCAGACGAACTCTCACCTACGCCGGATTGGGCGCCGCAGTTGCCATATTTTTGACCGGATGCGGAACTCAGTTTCAACTCCTTAATCCGGCAGGACCCGTCGCAAGGACGGAACTGAATTTGTTTGACATTTCCATTGTACTGATATTGATCGTGATCGTGCCGGTCATTGGACTGCTTCTCTATATCGTATATCGCTATCGCGATATACCTGGCAACACAGCGCCGTACGATCCACATTTTTCCGACAACAGGGTGTTGGAGTTCATTTGGTGGGGCATCCCCATCATCATCGTGGCCATTTTGGGTGTGGTTACGGTCAGAACGACGATATCTCTGGCACAACCCCCGGGCAGTACGTCCAATGCGTCACCCATGACCATCGAAGTAACGTCTCTGGATTGGAAGTGGCTGTTTCAGTATCCAGGCCACAAATTGGCGACTGTGAACTATGCGGAGATTCCAGTGGGGGTGCCCGTTCAATTTATCCTCACGTCAAACGCTCCCATGAATTCATTTTGGGTGCCACGGCTGGGCGGTCAGGAATATACGATGCCAGGCATGGCTTTGAGACTGTGGCTGCAGGCCAACCAGCCCGGCGACTACTACGGTCACGGCGCAAACTTTACTGGCCGTGGATTTGCACATACCACGTTTCACGTGATCGCGGTGCCCATGGCAAAGTACGATCAGTGGGTCAAGCACGTGAAAACCACTGCGCCGGCGCTCACATTGACTGGATATAAGAACTTGGCGATTCCGAACGTGGTAGGTGAGCTGACGTATTCGTCATACCCTGCCAACAGTTTCTATAACACGGTGATGAACGATGGCGGGCGCTTCATGCCGAGCACGATGCAAGTAGAGACATCGCTGCATCACTAATAGGGTTCAAGAAGGGCGGGAAACCGAATGCCAATCAGTCATTTGAGCCATTGGGGTCTGTTGGTGACCGGCGATCCTCTCCTCTATGGTGCGGATGCATCGATCATCCTCGCCAGTGTCGGGATCGTGTTCGTGCTGACTTACTTCAAGAAATGGAAGTGGCTCTGGAGGGAATGGTTGACCACTGTCGACCACAAAAGAATCGGCATCATGTACCTGATCGCTGCGGTGCTCATGCTGTTTCGGGCAGGAACCGACGCGCTTATGATGCGAACGCAGTTGGCGCTGCCCAATCAGCATTTTCTCGGTCCGGAGCATTACGATCAGATTTTTACCACGCATGGTACAATCATGATTTTCTTTATGGCCATGCCGTTCATTTTCGCTCTCATGAATATCGCCGTGCCACTCCAGATTGGCGCGCGTGACGTCGCGTTTCCCTATTTAAATGCGATCAGCTTCTGGCTGTTTTTCTTTGGCGCGATGCTGCTCAACCTGTCCTTCGTCATCGGCGGATCGCCTGACGCCGGATGGACCAGTTATGCGCCCCTGGCGGGTCTTCATTTTGATCCGGGTCCAGGTGAGAATTTCTACCTCTTATCCCTGCAAATCACAGGGATCGGGAGTATCGCAACAGGGATCAACTTTCTGGCCACCATCTTCAAGATGCGTGCTCCAGGCATGACGCTGATGAAGATGCCGCTGTTCACGTGGTCGATCGTGGCGACTAACATTTTGATCATCTTCGCGTTCCCTGCATTGGCGGTGGCGCTCGCCCTGCTCCTGATCGATCGCATTGCCGGCGCTCACTTCTTTACCATACACGCCGGCGGTCTTCCCATGATGTACATCAATATGTTCTGGATCTGGGGCCACCCGGAGGTGTATATCGTGCTCTTGCCTGCCTTTGGCGTGTTCTCCGAGGTTGTTGCGACGTTCTCGCGCAAGACGATTTTCGGATACAAGGCCATGGTGTCGTCGATGCTCGTGATCAGCGTCGTAAGCTATTTTGTATGGGCGCACCACTTTTTTACAATGGGTGGAGGCGTTTCAGTCAACAGCTTCTTTGCGGTTGCGTCGATGTTGATCGGTATCCCAACGGGTGTCAAAGTGTTTAACTGGATGTTCACGATGTACCGAGGACGCATACGCATGAAGATGCCCATGTTATGGACTATCGCGTTTATCCCCTGTTTTGTTTTGGGCGGCGCATCAGGCATGATGCTTGCGGTGGCGCCGGTGGACTACCAGTTCCACAACAGTTATTTTCTGGTCGCCCACTTCCACGAGATGTTGATCGGCGGCGTTGTTTTTGGGATGTTTGCCGCCCTCTATTATTGGTGGCCAAAAGTGTTTGGCTTCATCCTTGACGAGAAGTGGGGACGATGGGCCTTCTGGTTCTGGAATATCGGATTTTACGTGTGTTTTGAACCGCAGTACGCGCTTGGTCTGATGGGCATGCAGCGGCGGATGTACACCTATCCTTCGGGCATGGGCTGGACGGCGCTCAACTTTATCTCGACCATAGGCGCATTTCTCATGGGTATCGGATTCCTCGTCATGGCGGGGGGCATCGTGTACAGCATTTTCAAGGGAGAGCGCGACCTGACAGGGGATCCCTGGGATGGACGCACGCTTGAATGGTCACTCCCATCCCCTGCGCCACACTATAACTTTGCTGTAATTCCGACCATTACAGATCGCGACCAATGGTGGACGCTGAAAGAACAGGGCAAGCAGGACACGCTGAGGCCGCGGCCCGAGGACATACAGCCGATTCACATGCCCAAGAATTCTGCCAAACCGTTTCTCATCGGCGTCGCATTTTTTGCCGCAGGTTTTGGTTTTGTCTTCAACTGGTATGTACTCGCCGCCGCCGGCCTGTTCTGCATCGTCATCCTGCTCCTGGTGCGGTCTTTTGAGTACCATTCCGATTATCATATCCCGGTCGATGAGGTTGTTCACACCGAAACGGCTCTGGGGAGGTTGTGAGGCATGGCTGCTATTGTGGAACACACGCATGGACGCGTTGAGCATGATCCGCGTCCGGTCGAATACACGGTCAAGGACGATTCTTTAAAGATATTTGGGTTTTGGCTCTTTCTTGCCACAGACATGATTTTGTTTGCAACCCTGTTTGCCACGTTCGTCGTATTGCGAACTCACGTGGCGACTGGCCCGAGTGGGCACCAACTGTTTGACGTGCAGGGCTTTATCGAAGAAACGTTCATTCTCCTGACGAGCAGTTTCACAGGTGGTATGTCCACGTTTTTCATGCGTCGCGGCAGCGTCAGGGGTACCGTTGGGTGGTTGCTGGTCACGGCGGTTTTGGGCGCGTCATTCGTGACCCTGGAGATTACAGAGTTTCTGCACTACGTCTCGATTGGCGCAACCATGCAGACAAGCGCCTTCCTGTCCGCCTTCTTCACTCTCGTTGGCACTCACGGCGCTCACGTGTCGCTGGGGATTGTGTGGATGCTGGCCATTGTCATCCAGCTTTTCCGCTACGGCATCACACCAGCCACTGCCCGGCGAGTGTTTATTGTAAACCTGTACTGGCACTTTCTCGACGTCGTTTGGGTGTTCATCTTCACAGTTGTGTATCTCACGGGGGTGATGATGTAATGCTGAATACGCCTGAGAGCAGAAGTGGTATGGGGCATCATCACGCAGAACGGTTTCCCTGGAAAGGAATCATTGGCTACGTCCTGTCGATTATCCTTACGGGTTTCTCAATGTGGATTGGCCTCACGCATGCTGCGCAGTTTGGCACCGCGCTGTTTGTCATTCTCGGGTTAGCCGTGTTGCAGATCTTCGTGCAGATGTTTCTGTTCATGCATGTGACCGAATCTGATGAGGGCCCACCCTGGCAGGTGTTGGGACTTCTCGCTGGGTTGTTGTTTGTCGCGACGATCGTCGGCATGTCGATGTGGATCATGACATTCAATGGGCAAGCGTCTTAATCTCGATAGTGACAGGATGTCGAATTTTATACAAATGATACAGTGAAAGCGCGTCGCCCATTCCGATATCGGGATGAGCGACGCGCTTTTTTGTCGCGCATACTGACAAATCGTGTAACCCATTCCTCCTGATTGTGCTATGATTCTATTGCACATTGTGATGATACGCCAAGGGAGCTGAACATCCATTGAATAAGTTCTATAAGTTTCTGGATCGCAACATCCTGCCCTGGCCTGTAAAGTTCCTCACGAATCCGCTCGTCATCCTGTTTACGTTTGTGACCCTCATTCCCCTGATCGGCTTTGCGAACGCGGTCGTATTTGTCCTGATCGTCAATAGCTATATGAATGTGACCAGTGTCGGAGTATCGTCCATTGTCCTGCGGCAGACGTTATTGGTGGCTGACAGTCAGGAAGCGCGGGCGAAACAGGATCATGAGACGCTGCTCGCGGAATTTACAAAGCTCCAGGAGATGCAGGAATCGCAGGTTAAAGAACTGGAGCAACTGAAGGAGATGAATGAAGAATTGCACGCCATGATGCACCGCAGTGATGAGCAGCGCGCGCACATGATTGATGTATTGCACAAGATGCCGCGGTTTCGCAGCGTCGGCATGAGGAAACTGTAAGATGGTTCGAGCAATCGAGAACCTGGTTTGGGCGGTGTCACGAATGGAAACATGTGATCATCCGCAATCTGCGAGGAGGGAATCGTTCTGATGATGACGGCCGCTGATTTCATGATTACGGACGTGATTTTCACTGCTCCTGACGCCAGCATTCGGGATCTGTTGCTGCTGTTTGCCACTCATAAGGTGAGCGGGGTGCCAGTGCTGGATGCAACCCGGCGACTCAAAGGCATGGTCACGGTAGACGATGTGCTTCGCCATCTGCGACCGCATACGTCCCACACACTGGATATGGGCGCATTCATGTCCTTCTACGTGCGCGAGGAGACCCTGCCGGACAGGATGAGAGAGTTGATTGCCAGGCCAGTCCGGGATGTCATGACGACCGCGCGCCTGACGGTCGTTAAACCGGACACTGAGCTTGCGGAAGTTGCCGAGATTTTCGGGGAGCGGCGATTCAAGAAATTGCCGGTGGTCAACGATGCGCACACAGTCGTGGGGGTCGTCAGTCGCGGCGATTTGACGCGTTATATCGTACGCGAACTTTTAAAGGATTGAGGATGCGGCATTGAGCGTCAGCGAGTTTATTGGGGGGATGGCTATTGGTGGTGCGTGTGGCCATGTTAAGCAAATGGCACGTTCACGCGCGTGATTACGCCCGTGAAGCGGTGGCTCATAAGGAAATTCAGATCGCCGCTGTGTGGGACGAAGATTCCGGACGCGGAGAGCAGTGGGCACAGGAATTGCAAGCGCCGTTTTTCGCGGATTTGGAGGAATTACTGTGCCGCGCAGATATCGCTGCCGTCATCGTCGATACGGCGACGTCCATGCATCCGGAGGTGATTCGGATGGCTCTCGACCACGGCAAACACGTGTTTTCTGAAAAGGTGCTCGCCGTATCGCTGCGCGATTGCGACGAGTTGTTGGACCTGGCGCAACGTCAGGGGCTGCAGCTCATGGTGTCGTTGCCGCGTCTTTCGCATGATTACTTTGTGACAGTGGAGCATCTGTTGCACGATGGGGCGATCGGAGACTTGACTTTTCTGCGTTGCCGGCTGGCGCATGATGGAGCTTTGGCGTCCAGCGAATCGCCCACCGGCTGGCTGCCGCCCTATTTTTTCGACAAAGCTTCCTGCGGTGGAGGCGCCTTGATGGATCTCGGCGCGCACCCCATCTACCTGACCAACCGCCTGGCGGGTCCGGCGCGACGACTGTTCGCGTCGTTTACGTATTTCACCGGACGTGAGGTTGAGGATCACGCTGTCGTGGTCGTCGAATACAGTTCTGGGTTGTCCGGGGTTGTGGAGGCGGGCTTCATCTCGCGAGGCAGCCCGTTTGCTCTGGAACTGCACGGAACCCTCGGAACTGTGATGGTGGAGGCTGGCAAGGTGCGTATCCAGAGTCGATTGCTGGATCAGGAAGGATCCATGACATGGCGTGAAGTTCCACTCTTCGACGCTCTGAGAACGCCGATGGAGCAGTGGGTCGACGCGATCATGGATCGCCGCAAACCCCATATCACGAGACAGGATATCCGCGATTTGACCAAGATCAACGAAGCGGCGCTGTTGTCCGCTGGAGATGGATGTATGGTCGTTGTGTGAAATATGTATCACTCCCAGGAATGGGGCTGGAGTTGATGGTATCGTGAGTGAACTGCGTTATAATCCGCTCCTTCGGGATTGGACCATGGTGGCTTCCGGGCGACAAACCCGTCCCCATCTGCCGGAAAACTACTGCCCATTTTGCCCCGGATCAGGAAAAGTTCCAGAACACTACGACGTGTATGTCTATGATAACGATTTTCCGGCGCTCTCCCCTACGCCGCCAGAACCCGACAATGTGGGGTCGGATCTGTACCAGACAGCTTCCGCCTACGGAAAATGCGAAGTGGTCCTCTATTCGTCCGATCACCACATGTCGCTGCCATATATGCCGATCTCCGGAATTCGCCGGGTCATTGATGTTTGGACGGAACGATTTGAGACGCTTTCTGCGGATCCCCGTCACAACTATATTCTCATTTTTGAGAATCGGGGTGAGGAAGTCGGGGTCACCATGCCCCATCCACACGGACAGATCTATGCGTATCCTTATGTGCCCCAAAAACTGCGCATGGAACTTGACGCCTGTCAGGCGCACCATAATCAATGTGGACGGTGTCTGCTTTGCGACATGAATCAGTCCGAGCAGGAGTTTGGCCTGCGTGTCGTGGCTGAAACAGAGCACTTTCTGGCCTATATCCCCTTTTTTACCGATTACCCATACGGCGTCTTTATTGCAAGCAAAGAACATCTGACTGCGCTGCCCGAGATGGGCGATGCTCAAAAAGACGACTTGGCGGACATGTTAAAGCGGGTGACCGCGGGCATGGACGGAATGTTTGACCGTTCCTTTCCCTATATGATGGTGTTGCATCAACGGCCGTCAGACGACGCCGACGTATCCGCCTACTATCATTTTCACATTGAGTTTTATCCGCCTCTGAGAGATCAGACCAAATTGAAATACTTGGCGTCTTCAGAAACGGGAGCTTGGGCCCCCTGCAATCCCACGGCAGTCGAGGAGACGGCGCCCGTCCTGCGTGAGGCCATCCTGAAGGCCGTCGGCAGGAGCGGAGAAGGAGCTCGCGTCTCGTCGGACCGCGCCGGTGCAGAAGGGAGCGCGCGCCATGGATGACATGCTGCGGCAAGGCTGGCGACAGTTCGAAACGTTTTCGCCGGGACCTGCAGAAGACGTTCGCGTGTTCTTTGCGCCAGGACGCGTGAATTTGATTGGGGAACATATCGATTATAACGGTGGTCGCGTCTTTCCCGCCGCTCTCAGAGAAGGCACCTGGGTGTTCGCGCGCGCCCGCTCTGACCGCATGGCGAGGTTCGCATCATTCAACTATCCAAAGACCGTTACGGTATCCATTGACGGATTGACGTACCATGAAGGGGATGATTATGCGAATTACCCAAAAGGGGTCATCTGGGCGGCGCTGCGTGACCATATGGCGGTTGTGGGAGCGGATTTTCTCTTTATCGGCAACCTCCCCAGCAGGGCGGGTCTATCCAGTTCGGCTTCTATTGAGATGGCTACCGCGCTCGCTGTGGCGGCGCTGAGCGGGTCCGCGTACTCGCGGTTGCAGTTGGTGAGACTCGCGCAATGGGCGGAAAACGCGTTTGTCGGCGTCAACTGCGGAATTATGGATCAGTTTGCCGTAGGCATGGGTGAAGCTGGGCATGCTTTGCTGCTCGACACAGCGACTCTCGACTATGAGCCGGTGCCATTTGAGACGGGGGATTATCGGCTTGTGATCGTCAACACCAACAAACCACGCAGTCTGGGCGAGTCCAGGTACAACGAGAGGCGGTCGGAATGCGAAGCTGTGTTGGCGGTTGTTCAGAGGCGCATGCCGACCGTGCGTCATTTAGCGGAGTTGTCGACAGTGGATTGGGGGCGTTGCGAGAGGGACGTGGGAAACCCGGCGTGGCAGAAACGCGGTAAGCACGTGGTGACTGAAAACCAGCGGGTCATCGCGGCGGCGGCGGCTCTGCGCGCGGGAAGCCTGATCTCGTTTGGCGAATTGATGAAGCAGTCCCATGTATCATTGCGAGACGATTATGAGGTTACGGGGTTCGAACTCGACACCCTCGCAGAGGCTGCGTGGGATGTGCCTGGGTGCATCGGGGCGCGCATGACTGGCGCTGGATTTGGCGGCTGCACGGTCAATCTCGTGCATGGCGACGCACTTGCGCGCTTCCAGGATGAGGTGGGTCGGCGATATCGCGACGCCACTGGACTCACAGCAGCGTTTTACGTCAGTGAGATCGGCGCGGGGGCTCGTGAAGTGACGGAGGAGGCAGGAGCTTTATGGCGGTCCTGGTGACAGGCGGAGCGGGATACATAGGGAGTCATACGGTAGCCGATCTGTTGAACCACGGGGAAGAGGTCGTGGTGATTGACAATTTGCAGCAGGGCCATCGCCAGGCGGTGTTGGACTGTCCGCTGTACGAGATTGACATCCGCGATACAGATGCGGTTGCTGAGATCGTGCGGCGGCATGACGTCGAAAGCGTGGTGCACTTTGCAGCGCATTCGCTCGTAGGTGAAAGCGTCAAACAGCCGCTGAAGTATTATGCCAACAACGTCGGAGCCACAGAACGGCTGCTTTCGACGCTCGTGGAATCCGGAGTCAACCAGATCGTATTCTCTTCCACGGCCGCTACGTATGGCGAGCCGATGCGGGTTCCGATTGACGAGGAACATCCGACTGCGCCCACCAATCCTTACGGGGAGACGAAACTCGCGATTGAACGGATGCTGCGGTGGTGTCACGCGGCGTATGGGTTAAAGTCGGTGAGTTTGCGTTATTTTAATGCGGCCGGCGCCCATCCCGACCTGCCTATCGGTGAAGATCACGATCCGGAGACGCATCTCATTCCGCTGGTCATTCAGGCTGCGCTTGGCGTTCGCGAAAATATCGCAATTTTTGGCACGGACTATCCGACTCCCGACGGCACGTGCATTCGGGACTATATTGATGTGATGGATCTCGCCGCAGCCCACCGCCTGGCATTGAGTCGACTGCGCAGCGGCGGCGCTGTCGAGGTGTTCAATCTCGGTATTGGCAAGGGCTTTTCCGTGAAGGAAGTGATTGCCGCTGTTGAGAGGGTAGCCGGAGCGCGTCCACAAGTTGTCGAAGCATCCCGCCGAGCAGGAGATCCCGCTATCCTGGTCGCCGCTTCCGGCAAGGCTCAGTCGGCGCTTGGTTGGAACCCCCTGCATGACGATCTGGAAGGGATCATTGCATCCGCTTTTGCGTGGCATCAACATCACCCGGGGGGATACCGCGAATGAATGGCGCCGACATCAAGGCGCCCGATGGTCGCGATCTGTATGGGGATCGTATGACGGACGCGTGTATCTGCGGCCCGATATCCTGGTCATCAGTTAAGGCCTACCCAGTCTGTAGACCAGCAGGCGCTGCGGACCATTGTAGGGAAACAGCGTCGACAGCGATGCGGCGCCGCCCAGTGCAACCGCCGTGTAGACAGTATGACCAACGGCAAACACGACTGGCGCTGAGCCAATTGGCGCCCCTGTATCTTTGCGCCACAATACATGACCGGAACTCGCCGACACGCCTTCGAGGGTTCCGTTGGCGAGACCAAAAAACAGCACGCCTCCTGCAGTCACCGAGACGCCGCCGATGGGGGGCGCGGGTGTGGCAATCTGCCAGGCGATAGTGCCCGTTCCGGCGTGGATGGCAGTGACGGTGCCTGTGAAGTGCGAACGGGACGGTGGAGTTTGGGCGGTGCCCAAATCCAGGGCGTGACCTTTATGCTGTTCACGTGTGGCGTAGACAGTCTCTGGTCCATTGATGCCTGCCACGTAAATGTCTGCCGTACCAGGGTCATAGGCAGACGGGCCATAGTTTGCTCCTCCGTCGGGACCCGGCCATTCCAGATTGCCCGCTGGTGTGGGTGCAACGTGGCCTTCCCTGACGAATGCGACCGGCTTTGTAACGGGTTGCCCATTGTTGGCATTCCACTCATACAGATAGCCATCTTTCCCTGCTTCCGCGACGCGCAACTGCTTGCCCCACATAAAGAGCAGGGGCGGCGACGCCACATCGTAGTCCCACAGGTCATGAGGAGTTTCCTGTCGATACCAGCGCAATGCACCCGTGCTTGCCTGGACGCAGACCACAGCGTCCGTGTATGGGTTTGGTCCTGGTCTTACTGTGCCATAGTAGTCAGGCGAGGGATTGCCGGTGCCGAAGTACACAAGCCCACTGGCCGGATTGTACGTGGGCGTTGTCCAGACCGCACCGCCGCCGTGATGTCCGGTTTTTGGCAGCCAACTGACTCCCCGCTTGGGAACCGTAAAGAAACGCCACAAGAGATGCCCATTGCTGCGATGGTAGGCGGCTATAAATCCCCTCACGCCTTCATCGCCGCCAGAACTTCCCACTATGATTGAATTGCCCGCAAGCATTGGCGCCATAGACTCAAAATATCCTTTTTGCGGGTCCGCGACCTGTACTGTATAGATCAGATGGCCGTCCGATTTGCGCAGCGCCACCAGCCTGTCCTCCGCTGTCAGCACATACACGCGGGTCCGGCCCATGGCCACGCCGCGATTGATTTGCGGCAGCCCGTAGGTATTGCTCTGCGCTGGCGTGTAGGACCAGTTGACGGTTCCCGTCTTTGCGTCAATCGCATATACGGCGGCGTTGGATCCTGTGATGTACAGAACCCCATTTTGTTCCACGGGATAGCTTTCATTGCCGCCACGAACGTTTGGCAGGGCGATATTGTAAGCGACCTGCAATCCGCCTATGGTGTGCGGGTTAATGGCGCCAATTGGAGAATAGCGGTCCTGCCATGCGTTATTGCCAAAGAGCGGCCATGAACCGGTGCTGCCGGGCGGCCTGCGGGCCGTGGTCTTTGATGGGCTGGGCGTGCGCTGCGCGCGAACAGTCGCAGAGTGCCCGCGCCGCGATCCTTCTGCGTGCAGTGTGGCGCCAGCGTCGACGGCCTCATGGCGCGACGCCGCGCGCGACCCCGCGCTCTGCGAAATGGTCGCGCAACTGCACAGACATAGACAGGCTCCGAGTATCAGGGAATATCTATAGTATTTCCTGGAGTCTGTTTGCATAGCGCCAATACCTCCGTTTGCCGCAACTGGCGGGGCTCCCTGGCGGTCGCGCGCCAGCGCTGTTGATCCAGATTGTCATGAACGTTTACGTAATCAGACGATTGAAGGGCGTTTCGGTTTCACAGATCTCTGCTTGCGCATCTAAAGGTTATAATGATGATCAGAAGGCTAGGCGTAATGGATGCGACCAACCGTCAGATATTGCCGGGAAACAGGCCTAAGGGAATGTCGACTCCGTTGGGGAGGGTTTACGATGTTAAATCAAGTCATTTTGCCGGCGGCGCGTAACATTAAGGACCTGGAGCGAATGATGACTCTCAGGCACGAGTACATCGTGTTGCTGGAGACGCGTCTTGCTCAGCTTCACATGCTCGTCGGGCTTGCGCAACGTCATGGGAAAAAAGTTCTGCTGCACGCCGATCTGGTGCAAGGCTTGAAACACGATGAATACGGAGCGCAATTCCTGTGTCAAGTCATCAAACCGGAGGGCATAATTTCTACGCACTCGTCCGTGATTGCGACAGCCAAGAAGCATTCTCTCATCTCCATTCAGCGCGTGTTTCTGCTTGACTCGCATTCACTGGAGACAAGTTTTCGGGTGGTGGGCGCGTCTCGTCCGGATTATATCGAAGTGCTTCCCGGCGTCATTCCGGGCGTCGTCCGCGAAGTTGCGCAGCGTACTCAAGTGCCCATCATCGCGGGCGGATTCATTCAGACGGAGGACGACTTGCGGCGCATCCTCGAATGGGGGGCGTGCGCGATATCCACATCCACAGAGAAACTGTGGAGATTGAACTACTGATTCCTGTTTTCCAGGTTCAAAGAATGGTCTGGGCAGGAAAAACGACAGAGCACGAAAAAACGCACAAAAAAAGCTTGACTTTTTCGCAAAATAGATTTATAGTACGAAAGCGTTATCATAAAAAGTTAATATCTATTGGTGAGAAATTTGAGAACCACTTGATTCTTTGCCCGCCGGGCAAGGAGTGGGTGGTTTTTGTATTTTGAAGCGGAGGGGATTGTCGTGTAGAAGTCTTTTGGGTGGCATTTGCTATAGTACTCGGCATCGTTCTGTTGAAGGGACTGATCGATCATCAAGAACCGGTTGCTGTTGCACAACGCATTGGCCGGTTGGCTGTTCATACTGCCAGGAGTGGCGGCGTTGACGCTGTTTGTGTTCATTCCTGCGGGCTACGTGGTGTTTTTGAGTCTGCTGCGGTGGAACCTGATCGACGTCAATGCACAGTTCGTGGGGTTGGGAAACTACGTTCATCTCTTTGCGTCGCAGAGTTTCCAACAGGCGCTGTCCAATACCCTGATTCTTGGAGTCGGACTGATTGTCATTTTGCTGCCCCTGGGTCTGTTTCTGGCCGTGCTGCTCGACATGGGGTTGCGCGGCACCCGGATCTACCGGACTGTGATGTTCGGACCGTACGTACTCCCGCTTGTCGCCTCAGGACTTGTGTGGACGCTGCTGTACAACCAAAACTTTGGGCTCATCAACCAGGTGCTCGCGTGGGCGCACATCAACGGACCGGACTGGTTGGGTACGAATGGCTTCGCTTTGCTGGCGGTGTTGATCATGACCGTATGGCAGTACCTCGGGTACTATATGTTGATTTTTCTCGGGGGATTGCAAAACGTGTCCGCGGCGCTCAAGGAGGCCGCAGCGATTGACGGCG
>JAJZEE010000101.1 GCA_021805735.1 Bacillota bacterium | reverse complement strand
TCCGATCTTCACGCGGGATAATGTCAATATAAACATTGAGACGGTATTTTTTTACACCGTGATCGACCCGCAACAGGCAACCTACAATATCCAGAACTTTGTGCAGGGCATTCAAAACATTACGGCGTCAAACATCCGTCAGGTCGTGGGTCATATGGAACTCGATGAAACGTTGTCGGGGCGTGACCGCATCAGCTATGAACTCAGACAATCGCTTGACGAGGTGACAGAAACGTGGGGCGTGCGCATCGATCGGGTCGAAGTGATCGATATTCATCCGCCGATGGAAATCCAGGCGTCCATGGAAAAACAGATGAAAGCGGAGCGGGAAAAACGCGCCAATATTCTACAGGCGGAAGGCGAGCGCCAGTCGGCCATCCTGCGGGCGGAGGGCGAGAAACAGTCGACCATTTTGCGCGCTGAAGCTGAAAAAGAAGCAAATATTCGTCGGGCGGAAGGTGTGCAACAAGCGCTGATTCTGGAAGCAAACGGCCGCGCGGAAGGTATTCGCCTGGTGGCCGTCGGCGAACGCAATCGCATCGAGATGCTTGTCGCCGCCGGACTCGACGACAAGGTGCTCACGTTTCAGTCGTTTGAAGCCCTGACGAACATGGCGCAGGGCTCAGCCAATACGATCTTCATTCCGACAGGCGCGGTGGATGTTCTTGCCAACATGGGCGCCATCAGTAAAGTCTTTCAGGCTGCGCAAAATGGCGGGGAAATTGCGTAATCGCGCGCCGTCGATATTAGGGAACGGGGAAAAACAGTGACGGCGGCATGGGAAGAGTTACGTGGAAAACTGGCTCTCGTTCCCGAACGACCCGGTTGCTACCTTATGAAAGATCAGGATGGAACCGTGATTTACGTCGGGAAAGCAAAGGTTCTTCGCAACCGGGTGCGGTCGTATTTTTCCGGGAGCCACGATGCCAAGACGCAACGACTTGTATCCAATATTGTCGATTTTGAGTATATCGTCACGGACACGGTCGCGGAAGCGCTGGTTCTCGAGTGCAATCTGATCAAACATCACGCGCCTTACTACAACATCCTGCTGCGCGATGACAAGACGTACCCATATATCAAGATTACCCGGGAAGAACATCCGCGCCTGGAGATCGTGCGAAAAGTACAAAAGGACAAGGCCGCTTATTTTGGCCCCTACCCCAATGGCGGGGCCGCTGCCGAAACCAGACGGTTGCTTGATCGGCTATATCCTCTTCGCAAGTGCAAGCGACTCAAGCCGAAGGTCTGTCTGTACCATCATATCGGGCAGTGTCTCGCTCCCTGTGAATTTGTAGTGGAAGGACAGACGTATGCCAGAATTGTGAAGGAGATTAGCGATTTTCTAAATGGTGGGCACCAGGCGATCACAGTGGAACTCGAACGCAAGATGCAGGTGGAAGCGCAACAGCTTAACTTTGAGCGGGCAGCGGAATTGCGGGATCTGATTGCACAGATCGGACGCGTCATGGAGGCGCAAAAGGTTACGTTGCCGGACAGCGTGGACCGGGATATATTTGGCGTGTTTTCTGACAGGGGTTATATGAGCGTACAGGTGTTTATTATGCGCCAGGGCAAATTGATTGAACGCGCTGCCACCGTGTTCCGGCATCACAACACGGAGGCCGAAGACGCAGGTTCTTACGTCGCCCAGTTTTATTTTGACAATCCCGATGTGCCAAAGGAAGTGTGGTTGCCGGAAGATGTCGATACGGAAGGGTTGCCGGAGTTTCTCGGCGCCAAGGTGCTGACGCCAAAACGTGGAAGAAAACACGACCTCCTGGAACTGGCGGCGCACAACGCACGTCTTGCTCTCGAGGAAAAATTTCGGTTGATGGAGCGCGACGAGCAGCGGACGAGCAGCGCCATGCAGGAATTGGCGGAGGCATTGGGGTTGCCGGCGCTTGGCAGGATTGAGGCTTTTGATAATTCTAACATGCAGGGCGCAGATCCTGTGGCGGCCATGGTCGTGTTTGTGGATGGGCTCCCTGTGCGCAGGGAGTATCGCAAGTTCAAGATCAAGAGTGTGTCTGGTCCGGACGATTATGCGTCGATGCGGGAGGTGATCCGCAGACGGTACACACGGTTGCTGAGAGAGCATCTTCCTCTCCCGGATCTCGTGCTGGTTGACGGTGGACGGGGGCAGATCAGCGCGGCTATGGATGTCCTGGAGAATGAGTTGTCGCTTGACCTTCCTGTGTGCGGGTTGGCAAAAGATGACCGCCACAAGACCAGTCAGTTATTCTTTGGCGAAGATCCGGACCCCATCTCGCTCAGTCGATCGGCTCCGGCCTTTCACTTGCTGCAGCGCATTCAGGATGAAGTTCACAGATTTGCAATCACGTTTCACCGTGATCTGCGAAACAAGAGTTCCCTGCAAAGCCTGTTGGACGAGATTCCGGGTGTCGGCGAGACCCGCCGCAAGCAATTGTTGCGGCATTTTGGATCGCTTGCCGACATGCGCGGAGCGCCGCTCGAGGAGTTCAGAAAAGCAGGGGTCGGCGACAAATTGGCAAAGCAGATCATAGCCCATCTGCAATCGCTGTGACTGTTCGGTTCGCGCGCAGTGAAGGCGACTTGCGCGCGAGCATGTTTATTACAAATAACGCAGGGGGAACTGGGGCAGACTATTTCCTGTCGGACACGCCATCTCTACACAAGCCGTCAGTGGCCAATGCCGCGCGATGGCGAGTATTTTTGTCCACATACAATCGTCCAACATTGACCGGATGTTTGGTTGATGATAAGCTACAAGAATCTTTCAATTCATTGTTCAATGTGTTGAGAGAGTCTCGTCATTTGCCAGAATAGATAATAATCGGAGGGGTTCACTCATGCAATCAAGATTCAGAAAGGGTACATTATGGGCTGCGGCGGCGCTTTCTGGCGGCATGCTTCTTGCTGGGTGCGGAACGACCACCAGCGCGCCGGCTTCTGGTCCGGCCAAGACCAAGTCTCCCACAGCCGAGATCTCCATCGGCACACTGTATGCGTCGACCGGTTCATTTGCAACATCTTCGATGCCTGAGTATCAGGGATTGCAATTCTGGATCAATCAGGTCAACGCATCAGGTGGTACATACGTCAAAGCGGCGGGCAAGAAAGAAAAGATTCGTCTCGTGTCCTACAATGATCAGAGTTCCGCTCAGACGGCCACCAGCCTCTACAACCAGTTAATCACAGTCAACCATGTCAACATGCTCGTTGCCGACTTTGGCTCCGTTCTTACGTCGGTCGCTGTACCGATCGCCCAGGAACACAAACAGTTGCTATTCGACCAAAGCGGTACAGGCACCACCTTCTTTACGCCAAACAATCCGTATATTGTGTTGACCTCGTTGCCGACATCAGCACTCTGGCCCACAAGTCTCGCAAACTACCTGATCAGCCAGCATTATAAGAACGTTGCCATTGTTTACTGCGAAAACGATTTTGACCAGTCACAGGACCAAACCCTGACAAGGTTGTTGGCCAAAGCAGGGATCACGCCGACGTACAATAATGCGGTGCCGACGAGTACGTCAAGCTACACGGTCATTCTTCACAATATGGCGGCGACACACCCGCAAGCTGTCATCGAACTGGGGTATCCCAACAACGACATCTCTTTCATGCAAGCGCTTCAGGCAAGCGGCAGTACGTTTCCGACGACATTCACCATCTTCCCCGGTCAATTGCCCAGCCTGTTTGAGAAGAACTTCGGCATGAAGGGCCTGAATAACATGTTTACCTATCCCGCGCCGCCGCTCTTTACAGTTCAGGGAGTAAACTATGGGATGCCGATCGCGCAGTTTGCGCAGGCATTCAAAAAACAGACAGGATCTTCCCCGAATTTCCTGAATGTCGCTGGCTACAATACGGGGCTGATTCTTCAAAAAACGCTGGCCACCGCAACGAGTCTTAGCCAGAAGAGCCTGCGCCAGGCTGTCACTGGATTCTCCGGGTCCATCACGACTCTCGATGGGAAGTTTCAAATCAACAACCAGGGCGCTCAGATAGGGGAGACCTTGCCCGTTGGCCAATTTACGGTCAGTAATGGTAAACTGAAGGTCAACTTTATGTCCTAAAACGGTACGCCATCCCTCAGTATGCTGTTGTTGTTGACACCTCTCAAAGCGGCCGCGTATCGCGTTCCAACTGGCGAACGCGGCTGTCTTTTTGAAGGAAGGGGGACAGAGTGGTTGAGCACCTTTTTATTTGCTGTCGTATCGGGGATTCTGTTTGGCGTTTTTTTCAGTCTGATGGCGATCGGTCTAAATTTCGCCTTTGGGGTTATGAAAATAGTCAATTTGGCTCACGGGGATTTCGTCATGCTGGGGGCGTTTGGCGCATACTACGCGTTGAGTACGTTTGGCATCAATCCGTTTGCAACAATGATCATGGAGATTGTGGTATTCCTCGTTGTTGGCGTCGGTCTATACTATGGAATCATCCCACGCCTGTTGCGGTCCGATGATCCGGAGATGCTCTCCCTGATCCTGTTTTTTGGAATTTCCCAGGTCATTGAGGCGCTCGCGACACTGGCGTTTGGCACCAACCCGGTCACGCTTCCCACCAATGCGCTCGGTCAATTGTCATTCCAACTGTTTGGGCAGGCGTTCGAGTCCTCGTGGGTGATCAGTTTTCTTGTCAGCGTCGTCGCGATCGGGTTGCTGTATGTGTATCTCTATAAAACAAAGATGGGGATTGCGACGCGGGCGATCATGGCGAACCGGGACGAAGCGGCGGCCAGCGGAATCGACGTCAACAGAATATCGGCCATCGCATTCGGAATCGCCCTGGTTTTGGCCGCCATCGCAGGAACTCTGACCCCGTTTATGCTGGGCGGCATCTATCCGAGCGTGGGCGTTAATTTGACCATCACATCGTTTTCAATCATCGTCATCGGGTCTCTGGGCAATCCGATTGGCACAGTGGTGGGCGGCCTTGTCTACGGGCTGTCGCTGTTGTTGATGCAAACCTATCTATCGTCCTGGGCGAACATGGTGCCTTATGTGTTGCTTATCCTCATCCTTTTGATCAAACCGAGCGGGTTGTTGGGAAAGGGGGCCCGCAATGCGTAGGAACAAGCTCTCGAATGCGATTATTCTTGTGGTTTTGGCCGTTCTGTTCATCCTGGCGCCACTGCTCTATCCGAATCAATCCGTTCCGTTTCAAATGATGGCTTTCATGACACTCGCGCAGGGGGTCAACCTGCTGTATGGCTTCACCGGCTACCTCCCGTTTGGTTACGTCGGATTCTTTGGCTCAGGCGCCTATGGAGTGTCGATTCTCGTACTCCTGTTGCATTGGTCGGTGATTCCCGCTGTGATCGGCGGGGGACTTTTTGCCGTGGTGGTCGCTCTTCTGCTGTCGCCATTGTTGCGTTTATCTGGCGCGTATTTTTCTATCGGCAGCCTTGCGGCGTCGGAGATTGTGTACTACGTTGTATCCAATCCCAACATGCAAAATATCACGCAGGGACCCTATGGGGTTAATCTGGCAGGCATCTATGATCCAAACACGAGCTACTATGCGATGCTTGTGATCCTGCTGATCTTTACAGCCGTTGTCATGTACGTAAAGAACTCCACTTTTGGCATGTCGCTTCTGGCCATCAAAGAGGACCCGGTCAGCGCTGCAATGGCTGGTATCAACGTCGTCAGGCGGCGGGTCGCGATATGGCTGGCAAGCGCCTTTGCGGCGGGGCTGGTGGGCGCTGTTTATGGGTGGTATGTATCTGTCTTCTATCCGAGTTCCGTTTTCGATCTTACCATCAGCATCTTTGCGATCGTCTTTACGCTCTTTGGCGGCGGTGGAACTGTGCTTGGGCCTATTGTGGGCACCATAGTGCTATACGGTCTATACAACACGATCGGCGTTTCATCACCACAGTACTTTCAGTTAATCTATGGTTTGCTTATCGTTGTATTGGTGATGTTTTTGCCGCAGGGATTAACCTCTCTACTAAAGAGGAGGGGAATCAATGTCCCATGACTCTCTGTTAAATGTAGATCAGGTCGTAAAGCGATTTGGCGGTTTTACAGCTCTAAATGGCGTGTCTTTGAGTCTGAAAAAAGGTGAGATACTGGGACTGGTAGGACCCAATGGATCGGGAAAAACAACGTGCATCAATGTGATATCGGGACTGTATTCGCCTGACGGCGGGGAAGTGTCTTTTCACGGTCGTTCCATCGCTCACGTGCCCATGTTTCGACGTGCTCTACTCGGCATCAATCGCACCTTTCAGATTCCCAAACCCTTCAAGGCCCTGACAGTGAGGGAAAACGTGGAGGTGGCCGGGTCATATGTCGGTCAGCGCAGGCGCGTCGTGGATGACCCCATCGACTTCGTCGGCCTCTCTGCTTTTGCGGACGGATCAGCCTCAAGTTTGACCAGTGGGCAGCAAAAGATGCTCGATCTCGCCCGCGCGCTGTCCACTGGCCCGGAACTCCTGCTGGTGGATGAACTGGCGGCTGGTCTCAATCCTCAAGAGTTGGACACTGTGGCGAAGAAACTTACATTTCTCGCAAGTCAGGGTGTTGCGATGATCGTGGTAGAACATTTGCTGGGCTTCGTGAATCAATTGACAGAGCACGTGATTGTGATGAATGAGGGGCGGGAGATTTTCGAGGGCACCTTGTCCGCAGCGGCGAAGGATCCGCAAGTGGTGGCGGTGTATCTGGGTCAATCTGAGGTGAACGCGCGCGATGACAGGCACTGATCAACAGGCACAGGTCAAAAACACGGTCTCTTTACTCGATGTGTCCGGTGTCAAGACGGGCTACGACGATCTGCAAATCTTGTGGGATCTGAGCATTAACGTGCAGCGCGGCGAGCGGGTCATTGTGCTGGGCGCCAATGGAGCTGGAAAGACGACGCTTTTGAAGACGCTGGTAGGGCTCCTGCCTGTCTGGGAGGGCGCCATTCATTTGAACGGAGAGCCTGTTCAAACTCTGCGCATCGACAAACGGATCAGCAGGGGTATTTCCTATCTGTCCGAGGTTGGGGTGGTCGCAGGGCTCACGATCGAAGAGAATCTGCGCATTGGAGGCTACCATCTGGCGTCCGGCGCGGCGCGATCGCAAATGGCCGTCATGTACGATTCCTTTCCGGATTTGAAGGTCCGACGGAGGGAGACCGCTTCCAGTCTGAGCGGCGGCCAGCGAAAAATGCTCGCTGTCGCGAAAGCGCTCATGAGTCGACCGCGGCTGGTGATTATGGATGAACCGTCAGCGGGGTTGTCACCGCTGTTTGTAACGGAAGTGATCAGTATGGTGAACCGCTTTCACGATGATGGAATTTCGTTCTTGATTGCAGAGCAAAATGTGAAATTTCTTGAGATCGCGGATCGCGTGTATGTGCTTGACGCCGGTCGCATGATCTTCACTGGCACTGTCGAGGAATTGCACAGGAACGACGCTCTGGAACGCGCGTATTTTGGCGTCTACGGCTAGACCTTTTGTTGCTGGAGTGTTGATTCTCCAAAGAAGGGGGGGCGCGAGATGTGTTGACCGAAAGCTTGGCAGAGGGTATGCGGATAGATTCGCCAGACATCGCGCCGACGCTGCCCGAAACGCTCGCGGATACGCGCAGTGATGGTTATGCCATGGGAATCATGTCGGGAACTTCCGGGGACGGCATCGATGTGGCGCTGCTCGCTGTCAAGGAACGTTTTGGATCGGAGTTTCCGGAGATCGCTCTCCGGGATTTTCTCTACGTTCCCTTTACTTCTGAGCAGCGGGAGCGCGTTTTCGCGTTGTTTGACCCGTTGGTCACGGCGGACTACGTCGCCTGGATGCACGTCCAGATGGGACAATGGTTCGGCGAAGCGGCTCACGCTCTGATCGTAAAGTCCGGGGTGAGTCCGCAGGAACTGGTCGTGATCGGTTCACATGGACAGACGGTCTGCCATCATCCTGACCGGCGCTTTACGCTCCAGATCGGGGATGCGAGCGTCATTGCCGAGTGGACCGGTTGCGCCGTCGTTTCGGATTTCCGCCGCCGCGATATGGCGCTCGGCGGGCAGGGGGCGCCGCTTGTGCCGTATTTTGACTATGCGTACTTCCGGAACGCGCACAGGACGCGCGTATTGCTCAACATTGGCGGGGTCGGCAATATAACGGTGCTGCGCGCGGGCGGAACACTCGACGAGGTGGTTGCCTTTGACACTGGCCCGGGGAACATGGTGATCGATGGGGCGGTCTCGTTCCTGACGGCCGGCCGTCTGCCGTTTGATGAAGACGGCAAGCTGGCGGCGCAAGGTCGCGTGGACTACGGCTGGGTGGAGGCAGTGATTGCAAACGATGCGTACTTCCTGGCGGTTCCGCCCAAATCGACGGGCCGGGAGCGCTACGGTCAGTTCTTCGTGGAGGAGAAACTGCGCGCCTTGCTCGGAAGTTCGCCCTCGCCCGGACCGCTGGTGGATGGCGCAGCGGGGCGGGAAGTGGCTGACGGGGTTGCGACCATGACGTATTTTGTCGCGAAAACCATCGCGCAGGCAATCCGCGACACGGTCGACGGTCCTTTTGAGTTGGTCGTGACCGGCGGAGGAAGGCGCAATCGGACACTGGTCTCCTGGCTGGTCGAACTCGCCCACCCCGCTGAGGTCCTCGCCACAGAAGATTTTGGCGTGCCGAGCGATGCCAAGGAGGCCATGGCCTTTGCACTTTTCGCCTGGCAATTCACGCGCGGGCGAACTGTAAACGTGCCTGCGGCCACTGGGGCGTCGCGCGCGGTGATGCTTGGGCAGCACACGCCGGCGCGGCTCGGCGGGAAACCGGTAGGGCGCTCGTCATGACGGTAAGAGGGTTGCGCATTACTACTGAATCGAGTGGGAAAACGCCTGCTCTCATCCGTTGAGGGCAGGCGTTTTCTATTTTTGCGGACTAAAAATTTAATTCATAGATGTCCACGAAATGTTGATATTGTTTTTACATCGTGTTACGTTGGTTACGAGATCAATCAAACCCTCAGGATGACAAACGGCGATTCCGCAGCTTCTGACCAGACGAAGCTGCGACTGGTCAGAAGCTGAAGGCGGACTCAACTGGTATGCCGCCTAATCTTTAAAACATCCGACGCACAGGAGTGGATGCAGGTGGAGACTGTCATATCCAGGGCTACGCCAGAGACGGTCAAAAAATTGGGGGAAATGCTGGACATGGTGTTTCGCCCCAAGCAGCGTCCGGGCGAGGGCATGCCGCGCGAATTTCCTCATTTGTTCAGCGAGCAAAATGCGCGCAACCTCTACTATATCGCAGACGGACAGCAGCCCGTGAGCATGGTGGGGGTGCTGGTACAGGAAGTGCTGTTTCAGGGCATATCCATGCCGGTGGCTTCCATCGGTTCTGTCGGTACGTTGCCTGCCTACGAAGGAAAGCGGCTGGCGTCGCGCATTCTTGACCGCGTGGTGGCTGACCTGACGGATCAGGAAATTCCCCTCATGTTGGTGTCAGGTGACCGCGGTCTGTATCGGCGGGCGCATTGTATGCCAGTGGGGCAGATGTTTGAGGTGGAGGTCACTGCGGATCTGGCCCAGCGTGTTCGCGCCCGTCTGCCAGTCAAATCGACGGTGCAGGTCCGGGAGATTCCCGCTGCGCAGCGGGGGGTGTCTGCTCGGCGTCTGCTGCCGATCTATCATCTGGAACCTTACAGATACCGCAGAACGGAGCAGGAGATGGCGGTGCTGCTAAACGCCCTCTGGTTTGCGCGTCTGGACTATGATCAGCGGTTGTTCGAGGTAACAGATTCCGGACGTCCTGTATCGTATATGGTAGGCTATGCGCGACGCAGCGCATCCGAAACGGTGGAGGTCATGGAATACGCGGGCAGTCGTACGGCCTATCTCCATACACTGACGGATATCCTGCAGGCATTCTCAGCGAGCGCCATCCGTTTTCACGTGCACATTCGCGACATGGAGATGTTGTATTTGCTGAAGGAATGGGGTCTCTCACCACGCGCTGCCGCGCTGCAAGGGACTGTGCGCGCGCTGCATGTGCCCGCCTTACTGCAGGCGCTGCAACCGGTCATCCGCGAACAGAGCGGCGTCGAGGCGACTGTCATGGAGCAAAGTGGCGCCTGGAACATCTCGCTGGGAACGAACCGACGGGTATGCGCGTCTCAGGAGGATGTCGTGGCGTGGCTCTTTAACCACGACGAAGGGTGTCTGGGCATCCCGTTTGTACACACGGATGATATGAACTACATTTGAATCTCCGAAAAAAATTTTTGAATCTTTACAGTATGTTTGAAAAATGCTAACATGAGTGTCAGATTGATTGTAATAGTTTCACCGATTACCCCGAGGGGGGTGGAGCGCCTCGCCAGTACTGATCGGCTATCGGCTGTGATGCATTGTATCATCAGACTTGCGGCTTGGTTTTTTGCAACCCTAGCATAAAACGCAGTACGTTTGTCATGGGATGAGGGGGAAAAATGATGAAAAAGACCGCATTGCTCGCCGTACTGGCGAGTTCAGGAATGCTCCTTGCAACCATGGGGCCCGCCGCAATGGCGACACAAGGCGCTCAATCGAGCACTTTTACCACAATCAATGAATACCATGGCATCACCGTTGGAGCGCCTATGAATCCATTCAATTCCAACGGGAACACGTTTTACGGCTTTGATCAAATGCAACTTGGCTGGTTCACCAATTCGGCCACCAATGTCAACGCCTTCATTCCAGGTCTAGCAGCCAAATGGCAAATTGTGGGCGGTGGAACCACTGTTAACGTCTGGTTGCAACCGGGCGCCAAGTGGTCCAACGGCAAGCCAGTAACAGCCAATGATGTGGTGACGTCGATGGCGGTGGCGTTCACTCAAGGCAACGCACAGGCGTTTTTCCTTGGCTCGGTCAAAGCACTTTCGCCGACCGAGGTGCAATTTACTCAGGTGCCAGGACAGCATTACAATCAGTTCTTCAACAACCTGATGCAACAAACCATCGTACCCAGCTTCGAGTATGGCAAGCTGATGCCGGGAAACATCTGGACAATTATCAATGAATCCCAGTACACGGGCAACAACGCTGCTCAAAAAGCGTTGGCGACCAAGATGCAGACAGAGCTCACCGATATCGGCAAGAAGATTACCACCTTCGCGCCCGCCAATGATATATCGGCGGGACCCTTCGTCTTGAAAAGCCTGAATCCGGGCGAAGCGTTCCTGGTCAAGAACCCCTACTTCTACGCAGCCAGCAAGGTCAAGGTTCAGAATGTCGTGTTCCGCAATTACACGGGTAACCAGCAGATCTGGAATTACATGATCTCAGGACAACTGGACCAGGCGCCGTTCACGGCCATGCCGACCAACATCCTGAATCAAATTCTCCATACAGCAGGCAACAAAAAGGTGGTCACGCCTTCCTTTGTGGCCGCCGCGCTCGCGTTTAACCAGGGCATCTATCCATACAACATGCTCGCCGTGCGTCAGGCGCTTGCGCACATCATCAACAGGAATGCCGTGCAGCAGATTGCCGAACCAGTCGTTGGCACGGTGTCTCAGTATTCGGATGGCATGGTGGACGCCGCCACCCCTCAGTGGCTGTCGGCTTCTCAGATCAAAGGGCTGAACCCCTACTCGTATAATGTGCAACTGGCGACGCAGGAACTGCAGAAGGCTGGTTTCAAGAAAGTAAACGGCCAGTGGATGATGCCGAACGGCAAACCGTGGACGGCGTCGATCTATACAGTCAATGGCTTTAGCGACTGGATTGAAGCCGCCAAGGTCATCTCCAGCGAGATGACGAGTTTCGGCATTCCGACGCAACCCAACATCGTCAGCAGCTACTCACAGTACTTACAGGAGCTGGCTCAAGACAAGTTTGCGCTCTCCTTCTGGATCAACGCTCTGGGGCCGCAAGCCTATGGGACCTTCCAACGTATCTTTGGTCCGAATGACGGGTATCAGATCGTGGGCGGCAAGCTCGTGCATTATCTCTACAGCGACAAGACCAAGGGCAACTGGCTCGATATCCCGCAACTCATCACTCTGGGGCATGGCAAGGTTGTCAATCCCGGTCAGCTGACGTACAGCCTCAACAGCATGACCCCGGCCCAGCAGCAGCCGGTCGTGGCCCAATTGGCCGCGGCGGCAAACGCCGACCTGCCGATGATCACGCTATGGAACTACATCAACGTGCAGTTTGTCAACACCTCTCGCTTCACTGATTTCCCGCTGAACAATGTGGGGCTTCTAAACAACCCGGCCGGTGTCTGGATGGCGCAAGGCTACGTGCAGCCGACTTCTTGATCGTAATCCGCGGGATGGGCGCCCGTTTTTGCAAGCGCCCATCCCGCGCTGTTTTGGCACCACAACACTTTGCACAGGCGAGGGCAGGTCAGCGATGAAAATAGTGATGGTACGATTCGTAAAACGGTTGATTGCCGGACTCGTCATGATTCTGGTAGTGGCGTCCTTCACCTTCCTGCTCGTCCGGTTAATGCCTGGGGATCCTGTTCAGGCGAAGTACGACCAACTCCTTCTGAACGGGCTGACGCCGATACAGGCCATGGACGAAGTGCGCGTGATGTACGGGTTTATTCCGCACCAGCCGTTGTGGATCCAGTACGTTCATTATTTGAGCCAGATTCTGCACCTGAACTTGGGGCAATCGATCTCTTATGAGGGAACTCCGGTGATGCGGATTATCCTGGGTGCGGCTCCCTGGACGATTATCCTCGTACTGACCGGAACCATCGCGAGCTTTATCGTCGGGGTGCTGGCCGGGGTAATCGCAGCCATCAAGCGCAATTCGCTGGCGGGAAGCGCCATAACGATCTCGGGGTCGGTTCTGCACGGCATCCCCCTCTTTGTCATGGCGCTCTTTCTCGCTTATGTGCTCACAACGATCTATGCGATTCTCCCCTTTGGCGCTCCGTATAATGCGGCGCTTACTCCAGGCTTCAACGGACCGTTCATTTCTTCGCTGGCGCGACACGCTCTGCTGCCCGTGTTCACCTATGCGCTGTCCAGTTATGGCGGCTGGCTGTTGACGATGAAGTCCAGCGTGATCAGCGTGCTGGGGGACGATTTCATCCTGGCGTCTGAAGTGCGAGGGTTGAAAACTTCCACGCGCGTCGGCTACATCGCGCACAACGCCATTCTTCCCCTGTTCACCATTCTGGCGTTGTCGATCGGATTTATGTTCGGCGGGTCGCTGTTTATTGAAGACATCTTTGATTATCCGGGCCTGGGGAATCTGCTGGTGAACGCCATCAATAGCCGTGATTATCCACTTATGAGCGGCGCCTTTCTCTTAATTACGGTGGCCGTCATTGCATCCAATATCATAACGGACTTTTTATATTCCGTGGTCGACCCGCGGATTCGGAGGTAAGCCGTCATGTCCATGCGATTACCAAAAACCGTCTTGCATAATCGGTCTGCAAAATCAAACTATCGCCAGTCCTTTTGGGCGTTTGCCTGGCAGACGATTGTCAAGAAACCAGGGCGGCTGATTGGCTTTATCATCATTCTCCTGTTCACCTTTATCGGCATTTTTGGCCCGTATATGTATCCCGCTCAATTGCCCATCAACCCCAACGCGATCTACGCCCCTATCAGTTGGCAGTACCCGTTGGGCGCGGATTTTGAGGGAACCAGCAATCTGGCGCTAGTGATTACGGGCGCGCGTTATGTTCTTTTCGCCGCCGCGATGGGAGCGGTTTTCACAGTCGCCTTTGGCACGATACTCGGACTCTGCGCGGGTTACTTCATCGGTTGGACCGACTCGGTCATCATGCGCATTACAGATTTTATTCTGACGATTCCATCCTTTCCGCTGTTGGTTGTGCTGTCTACGGTGTGGAACTTCGGTCAGCCGGTGGCGATGGGATTCGTGCTGGGCATCACTGGTTGGGGCGGTCTGGCGCGAGCTGTCCGTTCGCAAACGATGTCACTGCGGGAACGGGGATTCGTCGAGGCGGCGAGAGGACTCGGATTATCACCGCTGTACATTCTGTTTCGGGAGATACTGCCCAATGTGGGATCGTACATCGCGATGAATCTGCTC
>JAJZEE010000100.1 GCA_021805735.1 Bacillota bacterium | reverse complement strand
GGGGTAATGCGTGATAACATCTCTCTTCCGTTCCTGAAAAGCTATAACGGCAACGCCTCTCCCCTTTTCATTCAGATGAACCGCACCACCAGGGAAAGTTTGAAAGTGGGTCTCTTGAATTTGCAGTCTGTTGATCAGCGCTACCGCCAGCGAATCGGCAAGAATGGGCCTGAACTCTTCCATTAGATCCAAGGCCAATGAGGGGCGACCCGGACGCAAGCCATGCAGGAACCCCACTTGCGGGTCCAGCCCTACCCCTTCGAGCGCGCCCACAATGTCGTTAAGTAGTAAGGCATAGAGAAATGAGATCAGCGCATTGACGGGGTCTCGTGGCGGCCTCCTGGTCCTTCCCGCGAAGGAAATGGCAACCGTCGGCTTTAAGCGGTTATTGAATTGCGCAAAGTACCGCTTGGCATTAATACCTTCTAGACCTCTAAGTTCATTCAGGTCGGCGATACTAGATATCTTTCGCAAATCTCTTTGAATCTCCTCTGCGACTCCCTGTAACTCGGAACGCTTATCCGGATCCGACGTCTCACGGCCTGCCCGCAGGAGCATCTGGCGGGAGTTGTACAGTTTTCCCGCTATAAATCCCTGAACAATTCTTAGGGATGATGGAGTTCCTCTTGCCAGATGGTGCTGAGCAGTGCGAAGCAGAACGTTTCCTGACTTGGGGCCTTCAATTCGAAACAGAAACCTACCCTGTGAGTCTAAATGAACAATCGTTCGGCCGTCCTTGGCACACCTTGCGGAAAGAGGTGCGGTAACCAGGACTCTACCGATGACCACAATCGACCCTAGATGGTGAATGGGAACCCGCTTCTTGACCTCATTATCCACCTCAGCAATGACATTTTCATGGTCCAGCCGCAGAACTGTGCCCTCGGTTTGAACATACAAGGTATTTAAGAACTGTCTCAAGATGCACCACCACCTACTCGATGAGAGACTGCCAGTGAGCATGGGGTCTACCATCGGTTATTCTCGGCATGCATGCCTCAATAAGCGAACAGTGCTTACAACGGGCGTCGTTTACTGCGACTGGCATTTCACCAGACCGTTTAAGAATTCGTATGTTCTGGATAACTGCCAGAACTGTATTCCGCAATTCCTCGGTCAGTACGACTTCTCGTCTATGTCGCGAAGAGTACTGATAGATAATACCCACCGGAACGGCTTCCGCGAACATTTCCTCCAGACAGATGGCTTGAGCGCAGAGTTGCAGTTCGTCGTGCACCTGTGCTTTCATCCGGCCGTGTTTATACTCCACCGGCAGCGGTCGACCATCATGGAACTCCACGACATCGCACTTCCCGTTCAAGCCCAGCTTGTCCGACCAGACGGGAAGCGCTGTCACAATGGTCACATCATGAGAAGTGCGTTCCGCTTCTTCGTCGACTGTTTCATGAAGCCACTGGCCCTCCATAGTGAACACATTCTCGTCAAAAGTCTGTTCCACATGGATCAAGGCATATTGACGTGTACAGTAGCTATAGTGCTGAATAGCGGAGATAGGCACCAGATCGTCGTCGGACCACTCCTGCTGCGCGCGCATCGCTATCCGACCAGGCGGGTCAACGTCACGCCTGAAGGAACAATGGAGTCCACCGATACATCATAGTCGTGGAAATGGCGTGGTTCATTACCCGGATTCTTTAACTCTGCTCTTACGAGTTCAAATAAATCTTGTGCCTGGGCCGAACCAAATTGACTGTTATGAGAGAAGACATACAGCCCTCTACAGGCCATGAACCCCCTCGACGCAGATCGATCGACTGTCCACATGTGAATCAAGGACTCCCAGAGAAGAGCCAAGTCCTCTTCGCTCACGCCAGTTTGTGCAGAAAAGGCCGAATTCACGAATCCGTAGGATCTGTAAAGTCCGTACGGCAGATACGCCTTACGACCCATCTGCCCAGAGCGAGCTTCGTCATCGCCCTCAGAGCCCCCTCTTACGTCCGTAGAGTTCGTGAGTGCCACCCGAGTGATCGAAATATCCTGCGGAGTAACCGGATCGAACGACCGGGCAAACGTCATCTGTACGGCACCTCGAACTTGACCAGAGTTGTACTTTTTCGTTGACATGACCGCTCCGAACATGCGCACGTCAAAAAAGTGCTTGCACATCCAGTCGCGCGCATTTTCGACTTCCTTCGTGTCTTTCGTTTCTGTATTCGTGAGTTCTAGCGCATCATAAGCCAATTTTTGCTGATTGGTTAGGATGCCCCTGTGCTTAACGTAGATTTGCATCAGCGGATCCATCCCGCGAGTGAGCGTCACATAGTCTCGGACCTTACGTTTGAGCGCCACATCCGTGACTAAACCTTGCATCGTATCCTGATCGACTCTCGGTAGATTACCCGCATCAGGATCTCCGTTGGGGTTGCCGTCTTGTACATCAAACAAAAACATAAAGTCGTGTCTCACGTGCGGATTGCAAATTAGATGACTTTTGTCAAATGCAACCATCTACATAGCCCCCTTTTTTGTCTCGGCCATTTCTGTTACTTTGGCTCGAGTAGATTGCTGCTGATGATAGAATCCGATCGCAAACAGGGCTTGTTCTTCAGGCTTGAAGTGCTTGGGAAACCCGTCCAACAGGCCAAACATTCCCTCGAGCTCCCTTGACAGGATTGTATGAAGACCTTTTTTCTCCCTGCGAATTTTCGCTAGATGATTTTGAGAATGCGAAAGGAGATAGGGAAAAACAGAACTGGGGGCCGTTGAGGCCGTACCGTAGTATCGGTCAACGATGGTAGCGTTGGGATTTCCCACTGCCAAGATCTGAATCCTCTCCATCTGAGCCATCAGCCTACCGCATACATAGGCGGGATCGACACGTTCCTCGTCAAGCGCCATGAGATCGTCCTCCTTGAACTTGGGATTCTGGAGCAAATATAGTTTCAGAAACGACATGCGCGGAGCAGTAAACTTCCGTTCCCCGCGCTCCGCTACGCATCGGCGTAGGGCTTGTTGTAACAGGGAACTGGGTAGACGAGTGGCATAAAGAGCGTGCCTGAGCAAATGCAGGGTGAAGTTCGGACCTATCTCGCCGCGAACGTCTCGAGTCCTACTCGGATAAAAACTCGCAACGATCGAGAAGAGACTGTGGTATTTATCGATGTTCCCAATCTGTTGCTTACGGAACCAGAGGATCAGACGATCTTGTACGGAGCTGACGGTAGTTTCTGTCCAATCACGTACAGCTAGTCTGGCCATATTGGGCGACAAGGCTGCGGCATAAAACGCATCGGATATGAAAGAATCCATACTGACTGCCCTTTGGGGAGACTGAAGTAACTTCTTTACCGCGACGGGATCCGGACTATCCAGCAGGAAGAGATCTACCTCAGCCCCTGATACCGTCCAGAAAACGTATGTTAGGTTCCCGATCACCAGATGATTCGTCTCTGAAGCGACAAAAAAACAGAGGGAATCCGCATATTTTCGAGCACATTCGGAACACGTGGGTGCAATCAAGGATTCCTTGAGTCCAAAAGAGCTATAGGCCGGCTCATTTGCCGATATTAACTTCGTTCCTTTCCCGTGACCACCCCGCAGAGGTATCGGTGTACGGTGACGATCTTCCGGAGCACAGAGTTCGCCGCAACCGACGCACATGAAGTCATCCCCAACCTTGTCACGCTCATTTCTTGTCTGCCAGAATTCCTGAATCGAAGGCCTATCCGTTGGAAAGTTTCCGTCTACTCGAAATAATATCCAGTCTCCAGCCTTCATCTCCTTGGGTATCGGAGGAAGATTCTCGCCTCGGAGTGCGATACTAATGGCCAGTACTTCTGCACTTCCTGTATACTTCGCGCAATCATCGACCAGTTTTCGGAATGATTCATGCTTGGTCGCCGCTTTCGCGATCTCCACCACCGTCATGTCTTTGCCTAGTAAAACACCCAAGGCGTACTCCGGCTTCTCATAGAGCAAGATCGGTTGCAATCCAGTTCCTTGCCGCTCTATATAGGGAACCAGTCGATGGAACCCTCTCTCCAGTTTCACGAACCCGGTTCCAATCCAATGTCCGTCGCTCCCTATGTCCGCGACCCAGTTGACGGTTTTAGGGGAATAGTGACGCGGCGTATCTTCCAATCTGTCCGCATACTCGACCAGTCTCTGCAGAAACATGTCGCTCGCCCCTCCCTAGTTCGCTAGTGAATATAGATCCGGCGGAATTTTCACCACACCTCCTTCTGCATGACAATCGAAGAATACGGGAATCGCCGGTGTGCCAGAATCCTTGGGGTACCTCATATCAAACAACATAGTTCCGACGTGATAGTGGATGGGAAGCGGTACATCTTGAACTGTAGCGGGAGCAAAGAAGGCCGCAAATTCTCGGCACCCCATATAGGGTCGGTGAAAGCATTGACCCTTTTCCACTCGTCTGCGAAACATGTCTCGATACTTGGCTATGGTCTCGGTTGCATGCTCGCGCAAGCGCGGCTCAGCTACAATGACATAAGCGACGTCGCGAAGCACTAGGGAGTGTCGCTGCGTACGCATTTCATCCGCAAAAAATTGCGAATCCAATTTCCCCTTAATGGCGTCAGTCGCAACTTGTGTTACCTCGTTTCTAAGCACCGAGTGAAATTGAATCGGTTTCAAAATCTGAATTTCGCGAATTCGCCACTCCATCTCGGGTTTCCAGAAAATCGCCTCCAGGACACCACGTGCAGCGGAGGGGGTCATGACCGGATACGAAACACGTTCGACCTTCATCTCTGGTTGTGTAAATAAGCCGTATTCAGACCAAACTTTTACCCTAAGCGGTGCATACTCTGACATCTTCAGGACACCCTCCTATACTAGAAGTTGACTCGGTTCATGGTCCATGTCTAATGCCAGTCCCGTGTGCCCATCATATTTACCCGTCCACAAATACCACCCTTCCGATATTGGCGTCATACTTTGGGCTACAGAGGTTTTTTTTGTTTGATGACGGTATACGTTAACCGTATAACGCTGCAATTGGCGCGAAATTTCTCGCGTCATAGTTCCTAGTTTTTTTATCCGGTTCAGGAGTTCGTCTACAGTTACCATCGATCTATCCACAGTTTGCTCACTCGCGTATGGAACGACGACCGAAATCGAGTCATCACTGATCATTTTGAATCTCTCGGCCACCTCCACAAACTGGAACGCACTCTGTCGGTTCACGCGCAGGAACTCTACCCCTTTGCCATCCGTATCGACCAACATGTACAAAGCGCGAAAAAATTTCTCGTACGTCTTTGGATCATGCAAGTCAGACCGCGCATCTAGTAAAATATTGAGTGCCTGTTGCGTCGCCGTTTGGTAACTGCCGGATGGCAACCGCGATTCTTCCGGCACAAACACAACGACAAGTCCCACTGATCGTTTCCCTTCGCGATTGCAACGCCCAGCGGCCTGCGCGATTCGGTCTAATGGCCCGATAGCCCTCAGAACGACTGGAAAGTCGATATCGACGCCCGCCTCCACTACCTGTGTTGCGACAAGCACCACAGGCTCGTCCATTTTTAGATGCCGCATCACTTGAGCTAGCACCGTACTGCGATGGGCAGCGCACATTGAGGCGGACAGATGGTAGACATTCTTCGCTTCCCTCTGCACCAAGTGGAACACGGCAACAGCATCCTTTCGTGTGTTTAGGATGACCATCACTTGCCGTTCTCGTTCGACCTCCGATGCCACTCGCTCCCACGACCAAGGTGTCAGCAGTTGCGTCGTGTCATACTTCACCCGGCGAAATTCTCTGAAGTAGTAGTTATTGTTAGGAATAATTTCCCTTGACTCTAAATCATGAACTTTGCTAGCAGATACGGCCAGCTCTGTCGCAATCGGTGTCGCCGTACTGAGTAAAATAGTAACACCGTAACGCTCCTTCAACTCTCGCAGCATACTGAAACACGGTTGAAGCAATTCGAGAGGGAGCATCTGTACCTCGTCCAGGATAATCACGCTGTTGGCGATATTATGTAACTTCCTCGTTGCAGCTGGACGATTTGCAAAAAGGCTCTCGAACAGCTGCACCGTAGTTGTTACCACCAGTGGCACATCCCAATTTTCCGTTGCGAGTTTCCAGCGATCCTCCTGCTCCCCGTCATCGTTGTATGCGACTGTAGAATGATGTTCTAAAACCCTGTTCCCCCCAAAGATCTCGCGGTAGACCTGCGCATTTTGGTCAATAATACTGGTGTAGGGTACTGCTACGATTACCCGCTCTTTGTTATGTACTACCGCATGATGCAGAGCAAAGGCAATTCCAGAGATCGTTTTCCCGAAGCCAGTAGGCACTGTCAAACTGTACACGCCTGGGGAACGTTTCGCCGCCTCTACACAGGATTGGTACACTACTCGCCTAGCGTGATTGAGAGATGTATTCACGATGGCGGAATCTCGCCGCCCAACCCAACTGTCGAGTTGCGAAACCATCCATGATAGGTCCTTGTGCCAAGTGTTCCTCAAACTCATACTTTTCGGATCCAGATGCGTTTCCGTGTCCAAGTAATCCGCATCCACTAGGCAAGAGAATAACATCCTAATAAACACTTCCAAAACATCGGAACGACCCACAAAATCAGTCCAATCGGCAGGGAGATTCTCGGGAAGTACAGAGAGAGCAATTCCCCGCGCCGAGAGAACGCGCGACGCAGTGCTAAGTCCCTCAAGGACGTATGATTCTTGCGACTTTTTCTTGATTCGCTCATTCAGCGATACACGGTCCGACAAACCGCTATGATGCCCCGCGATTGCAAATGCACCGAAAATGCCCAGTTTATTGTCTTTCACATGCACAGCGCCAGCCGTAGAGTGATCCCGGTTGACTCTTTTCCTACTTGGATCCACTAGATATGACTGAAATTCGGTCGTAAACTTGCCAGTATCGTGAAGTAATCCGATAACACTTCCAAAGCCAACGATGCCCATCCTGGCTGCGAATGATTCGGCGAGCTCCGATGTACTCGTCAAATGCTGGACAAGGTCATGCCACCTGCCATCCGGCCCGGCGGTGTGAGCCCACCATAACTCATTGTTCATCTATCAAACGGTTATACCGAATTTTCCTCCCCTCCATTCGTCCTAGATATGCTTTTACCTTCATTATATCATGCCCAGTTAGTTGCAGGTAGATGTTGGGTTCGGGCCTGAGGCCAAAACCACCCCATCTCGAGATCAAGTGGCCAAAGTTGCTCAATTCGTCTTGCGAATCGCTGCTCCACTATGTCTATAGCAAGAGTAATCGATTCGTTCCCTTTGTACGCTTTGGCGGATGTGGCAGCGGACGCACAGATGATGGCGGATCACGGCTGTAGGTGAAATATGGGGTGTCCCCTGTTTTCCGTTCCATCCAGAGCAAATGCCTGACTAGCGTTTCTGCGGAGAAAAGCATCGTCAGGTGTACGTGTATGTGATGCCCATTCGCTCAGTGACACTGGAGCACGCCGAGTTCCTGTTTGGCGGTGCGAATTGGTAGAGGGGTTTGTTCATATTCGCAAAGGTGCCTTGGCATATGCGGTGACCCGTGAGGCATCCAAATCTGCTGACCAGTCATTGGCCCATCCAATCTCTGTGCATCGCAAAATGGATCTTGTGAAGCGGCACTGTTGTTCCCATTCGCGCATACTGTACGGAGACAGCTTGAAACACTTAAGCGCACAAAAACCTGACAGCCGCTTCTCCGAAATTTGGGATGCCAAGGGGGACTTGGACGTGTTCTGCCACTACGTCAACGACGAAATTCAGTTGAGCCTGTTGTCGATCCATGATGCGGACGAAATGTTTTCTCTGATTGATAAGTCCAGACATAATTTGCGAGAATGGATTTCCTGGATTGACGAGTTGAATACAGTTGACGATTCAAGGGCCTTTATTCAGGCGACAATGAATCAATTCGCAGCGAACAATGGATTCTGGGCAGGGATTTGGTATCACGGGAAGTTCAATGGAGTGATCGGTTTCCACCAGATTGATTGGGCAAATCGTTCAACCAGTATTGGTGGTTGGATTGGAGAGGAATATCAGGGACGCGGCCTGGCGACGAATGCGTGTCGGGCAGTAGTGGATATGGCATTCTATGAGTATGGGTTGAACAGGGTGGAAATCCAATGCGCCGTTGATAACGTCAAGAGTAGAGGTATCCCCGCGAAGCTGGGATTTGAGATAGAAGGCTGCAAACGCCAGGCAGAATGGTTGTATGATCATTTTGTCGACCACGTCATTTACGGAATGTTATCGCAGGATTGGACGAAAAAAGGATTGGACGGGAAATAGAACGTAAATTCCGGATCTGCCGTTTTGAACAACCTCTATAAAGTCGGGCAGACAAGCCAGTTTTGAGAGGTGCAGTATTCTCCTTCAACAGGTACTCCAATATCCGAGAATTTGGATGGCAAACTATAATTTCTTTTGTCAATAATGGAAAAGTGCAGATGTGGTCCATTAGTATAACCGGTGATTCCTGAATACCCGATGATTTGTCCGCGCAAAACCTTCTCGCCTGGATACACGCAAAACGAATCGAGATGCGCGTAAAGCGAATAATGTCCGTTAATGTGACGGATCTGAATGCGATTGCCATATCCATCATTTTTATAAGCCACTACGGCAGATATTCCATCAGCCGCAGCTACAACCGGGGTAAACAAGGGCAAATCGAAATCCCAGGCGTAAAATGTGTAAGGAATGTTGTGACTAATCGGGCCGAAGTTCCCTTGGTTAACCTTAAATGTTATTCCGCCAGGCCACGGTGCTTTCATTCCAGGCGGATTTGCATAATCAGAACTACACATCATGATCAGTAAAAACAGGACGAAGAATACGAGCGTCCAGCGAGTATATACAGGCATAAGAGACACTCCCTGTTTTGAACGCGATCGGAATAACCAGATAAAAACAGCGCTAAGCGCCATTTTTATCTGGTCAATGTGCTAGTAATAACGAACCACTGCTCTTCTTACACCATAAGGAGTAGCCACAGTCACAACCCTTGTCATGGGATAGGGGCCTCCCACTCCTCTGTATCCGCCAATACTGGCTCCAAACCCAGCCCCGGCCGCGAACCCTCCCGGACCGGAAGCCGCCTGACCGAAACCGGCCGCAGCTCCAGGTACGGCAAAACCTGCTCCCGCTGCTTGCGCGGGTCCAAAAGAAAATGCGCTGCCTGCTCCAATGGCAATTCGCGGAAAAGTTACGAGATCCGCATCGACATTCTCATTATTCAATTTCCCAGCACCTCCATGCATCGTTCTCACCCTCCCCACAATCAAAGGTAATGTAATCATATGGTGGGGGGGTTATTGGTGAGGCCGCATTTACCCAACGAAACGTCCAAAATACATTGAATTAGGTGTTTACATTAGGCCTATCGGGGCGCAGCCAAGCGGCAACTGCAGTTGCAGGCCATTGGGGGAAAACTCAAGAAGGCGTTGCGGGATCGTGACTGCGGCGCGGCAGCGTCACCTGCACACAGACGCCGCGGCCAACCTGGTTTTCGACATTCACTCGTCCGCCGTGCGCGTGCGCGATTTCAGCGACGATGGCGAGGCCCAGTCCGGTTCCTCCTGTGTCACGCTGGCGTGATGGATCGGCGCGATAAAATCGCTCCAGCACGTGCGGCAGATGCTCGGCGGCGATACCCGGCCCTTCGTCACAGACGGTGAAAACGACCTCTGCGGTTTCCTCCATCAAGCGCGCTGACAACGCAATACGGGAATCGGACGGTATGAGACGCAACGCGTTTGAGAGAAGGTTTAGAAGCACCTGTGTCATTCGTAGAGCATCCATATGAACCTGCAACTCTGCAGGGGAAACCGTAGTCTCCACGTCAATGCGTTTGGTGTCCAGTTCGACGCGGAAGCGCTCGACAATCCCTTCGATCCATGGGCGCACGTCGACAATTTCCAGTTTCAGGAGAAGTTCACCTGCCTGCGCATCGTTTAACTGCCGCAGATCGGCGAGCAGATTTCCCATTCGCATGATTTCTTCATATAGAATGGTGGCGCTGTGTTCGTCAAAAGGGTACAAACCACACTGAATGGCTTCCAGGCGGGTGGCGATGATGGTCATCGGGGTGCGCAGTTCGTGGTGCAAATCAGCGAGCAGTTTCTCTCGCGCGGTTCTGGCTTTGACCAGTTCCGTGCGAACCGACTCGATCGCGAGCGCGACGTCTCTCACTTCACGATCCGTCACGGTCGGCCACGTCACCTCGTATTCACGGTTCCTGATGTCCCGCACCGCGCGCGACAGTTGCGCGAGCGGCTTTAAAAACCGGCGAAGAAAGATGACGCCAACGACAGTCGCCGACAACGCAACGATGAGCAGGATCAGGAGCAGCAACGCCATGGATGAGGATTCAATCCGATTCTGCAAGGTTTGCAACCGGATCGGAGTAAATCTTTGCACCTGTAATTCACCCACCTGGCGTCCCCGAACGACAATCGGAGCCGCCTCCCACGGTCCGCGCAGCGAGACGGACGCGCCATGGACGAAAATCACGCGCCCATCGACGCGAACGACGAACCGGATCGAAGTGTACAAGAGGCCGTCCGTGGGCAACGCGAGGCTTGCTCCCAAAGGCTTCGTCGCGCTGCGCAAAAATACCCACGAGTTTCCATGATCCGCATACAGGAGTCCCAGGAGCACCGCCCAATCGCGCACCTGATCCCGCCGCGACTCAGCGGCGTAGGAAGCGAATCCGCGTTTGAACACCCATTGCGAACTGAAAAAATCGACGACAGAAACGATCAGCGACACGAGCACAAGGAGGGCAATCAGACGTCTTCGCATCAGCCCAGTCTGTACCCGATGCCGTATACGGTCCTGATCACCGGGTCACCGGTCGCCTGCTGCAGTTTGCGTCGTAGATTGCTGAGATGCGTGGTGATGTTGTGGAGGTTCACGTCACTCTTGTCTGCTTCGTTCACCCCTTTTGCCAGTTGCGCTCTTGTGAGCAGCGACTCAGGTCTCTCCATCATGTAAGCGAGCAATTTCAATTCGGTAGGAGTCAGCGGAATCTCCTTGTGTTCATACGTGACGGTGTAACTCTGCGTGTCTACTTCCAGTCTGCCATGGCGAAGGACCCGAGTCAGCGGCGCCTCGATCTGAGCGCGCCGTCGGGAGACGCGGGTGAGTTGCCTTACCCGCGCCTCCAACTCCCGCAGACTGAACGGTTTCACCACGTAGTCGTCGGCGCCCTGATCCAGCCCGTTCACGCGGTCATTCACGCCCGCTTTCGCAGTCAGCAGGATCACCTTGGCTGAACTGTTGCGCCTGATTTGCTGGCATATCGTCAATCCGTCGATACCCGGCAGCATCCAGTCCAGAATGATCACGTCAAATGATTCGCTGAGCGCGAGACCCAGCCCTGCGTATCCGTCATGCGCGACTTGGCACTCGTGGCCCTGTTGGTGCATGAACAAAGATATGGTTTCGGCCGTCCGCTGTTCATCTTCGACAATCAGGATCGTTGCGATGGCGGAACCCCTCCCGCAAACGAATGCTTCACTACGGTAATTGAATAATTCCCACTATATCGGTCTTCTGTAACGAACGCATGAGCAAAAGGTCAGGAAATCGCAAAAAAACACGCCCAGTGTTCGGGCTCCGTTTCGTGTCTTTGCCTGGGCTATTTGACGGAAACACTGGCGGCAACCCTGTGCTGTCGGCAGAATCGGAAGCGCGGGCGGCAGTGAACGCTTGCGCACCGCCTTTACAATTTCCCGACTCCCTCTTGATTTTTCCCTACTAAACTCTTTACCCAACGCGGACCCCTCCAACATCGGGTCACAATCTCTTCTCGGGATAATCGATGGTGACAGCAATTCTTGAGGAGGCAGCGGGATGGACGTAGTCAATTTTCACAGCGTCACCAAGCAGTACGGCGCGCAGTCGGCTCTGCGCGGCGTCAGTTTCGACGTCAACCAGGGTGAATTTCTGGTGATTGTCGGGCCGTCCGGGTGCGGGAAATCCACCGTGCTCCGCATCATCGCAGGACTCGAGCACCCAACGGGGGGAATCGTCCAGTTCGGCGGACGGGACGCGACCGCTTTGTCCCCTGGGGATCGAAACGTCGGAATGGTATTTCAAAACTATGCCCTGTATCCCCACCTCACGGTGTTTGAAAACCTCGCGTTTGGTCTGAGCGCCGCCAGAACCCCAAAATCCATGGTTCGGGAGCGCGTCAGGGAAGTGGCCACGCTGCTCGAATTGGAAAGCATGCTTGCGAAAAAACCAGGCCAGTTGTCGGGTGGACAGAAGCAGCGTGTCGCGCTCGGGCGCGCCCTCGTACGAAAGCCGGTTATCTTTCTCATGGATGAACCTCTGTCCAATCTTGACGCCGTGCTCCGGGAGAAAATGCGTATGGATCTTCGACGCCTGCACGAACAGACCGGGGTGGCGACTGTGTACGTGACCCATGACCAGGTGGAAGCCATGACGATGGCCGATCGAATTTTGGTCATGCAGCAAGGGGAAATCCATCAGATCGGCACGCCGGACGAGGTTTATCACGAGCCTGAGACTCTGTTTGTGGCCCGTTTTTTCGGGTCGCCTCCGATGAATGCGATCAATGTGCGCGTCCGCCATCGAGAAGGCGGATGGGCGATCGTATCGCCTCGCCATGGGGAGAGGGCGACCATTACACATCCGGGAGCACACGCGACGGAATGGGAACGCCTGGCTGGAGAGTCGGGATACTGGCTCGGCTTTCGACCGGAGTTTGTCCATACGGGTCGTGGCGAAGGCGTACAGTTTTCCGTGAAAGTGACCGATGTGGAGACGCTGGGACCGCGCAGCCATGTGCATGCGGAGTGGGGCGCCGATTCCCTGGTGTATGTGCTGGAGCACGGGCAGCCGGCGCCGGAACGCGGCGCATCCGTCTGGCTTACGGCGCCGTTTTCCTGTCTTCACTGGTTTGACGAACAAAACCGCCGCCTGCGACCGCAGAACAGAATCGGACATGTGCATCCCGTGCAGGAAGCGGCTGGGATGACCAACAGATAGGAGGCAGGAGATGACCATCGCAATCGAACCAATCGAACGTCCGCGCAGCGTCCTTCGCCATCGCCTCGAACCGATTCTGGGGTTTGGACTGCTGCTGCCGAGCTTGCTGGTATTTCTGGTCTTTTACTACGCTCCGGCGGCCTTTCTGGCGTATATATCGTTTTTTCACTGGAATATCTTCACGTCTCAGAGTCAGTTTATTGGCTTCGGAAATTTCCTGATTCTGTTCCGCCAGCCGCTCTTCTGGCAGGCCCTGTTCACCAGCCTTTATTTCGCCGCCGTCATGGTTCCCGCTGCTACGCTGCTCTCGCTCGGATTGGCGCTGCTCCTGCGCGAAGGCATTCGGTCCCGGCGCGGCGGCGTGCTGCGTTCCATGGTATTTTTGCCGCATGTGACGCCAGTCGTTGCGACCTCGATCATTTGGATCTGGCTGTTTGATCCGCAATTTGGACTGTTGAACTCCATTCTCGGGTTCTTCCACCTTCCGCAGCCCGGATGGCTCGCGAGTACACACTGGGCCATGCCTGCCGTCATCATTTACAGTCTATGGCACTCGCTCGGCCTGTACACAGTGCTCTTTTTGGGTGCGCTGGCAACACTGCCGCGGTCTGTGCTGGAGGCCGCCCAAGTGGACGGGGCGAGGCGTTGGTACCTGTTTCGTCGCGTGATCCTGCCACTGGTCAGCCCCGTCACGTTTTTTGTCGTCGTTCTCACCACCATCAACACGTTGCAGTCATTTTCTCAAATCTACACGCTGACGGGCGGTCCTCACGGCGGGGCGGGCGGACCTGCGTTCGCCACGACGACAGACTCTGTGCTGGTTTACCAAACGGCGTTTTTGTATCAGCACTTCTCGCTGGCGTCGGCGATGAGCCTTATGCTGTTCGCGTTGATCCTGGGGCTCGCGCTCATTCAGAAATGGGTGGCCGACCGATTTGTCTTTTATCGCTGAGGAGGAACGTGGATGGCAAAGTGGGGAATTGTTGCTACGCGCATATTGGTTGCCGTGCTGTTTGTCGCGCCAGTGTACTGGATCCTGGTGATTGCGACGGGAGTTCGCGGGGCGGCGTACAGTCTGCCGCCGGTGTTTGCGCCCGCCCTTCATTTTCACGCGCTGTGGACGGTGCTGACTCATACGCACTGGCTTCGTTACCTGGCCAACAGTGTGCTGATCACGTCGGTCACGATTGTCTGTGTGCTCATCAGCAGCGCCCTGGCGGGATATGCGCTCGCCGAAGTGAGGATGCCGGGAAAACAGATGTTCTTTTACTTCATCCTGGGAGTCATGCTCTTCCTGGCTCCGGC
>JAJZEE010000099.1 GCA_021805735.1 Bacillota bacterium | reverse complement strand
CTCGCGGCGAGGTTCCACCCGATCGCCCATTAATACGCTAAAAATCGCATCGGCATCCATGGCGTCTTCCAATGTAACCTGCAGGATGGTCCTGGTACTCGGGTCCATGGTTGTATCCCATAGCTGCTCGGCATTCATTTCTCCAAGGCCCTTGTATCGTTGTATTTCAACGCCATTGCGACCAATCTGTTCATAGAGGCGCTGAAGATCAGCGTCGTCATAGGCGTAAGTGACCTGCTTGCTCTTTGTGACCTTGTAGAGCGGGGGTTGCGCAATGTAGACGTACCCTGCGTCAATCAGTTCTTTCATATACCGATAAAAGAAAGTCAACAGCAAAATCCGTATGTGGCTGCCGTCCACATCGGCGTCCGTCATGATCACGCACTTGTGGTATCTGGCCTTCGCTAGATCAAAGTCTGTAGAAATTCCTGTTCCCAGCGCCGTAATAATGGCTCTGATCTCCGCGTTCGCCAGTATCTTGTCCAATCGCGCCTTCTCGACGTTTAAAATCTTTCCACGAAGCGGAAGGATGGCTTGAAAATTGCGGTCGCGCCCCTGTTTGGCCGAGCCGCCGGCAGAGTCGCCCTCCACAATATACAACTCACTGATAGAGGCGTCACGACTCGAACAGTCTGCAAGTTTGCCTGGAAGCGAACTGACTTCCAGAGCGCTTTTTCTGCGCGTCAATTCTCTCGCATGACGGGCTGCTTCGCGGGCTCTGGCGGCTGTGAGGGATTTTTCGAGAATCTTTTTTGCTGTCGAGGGATTCTCATCCAGAAACATCGCCAATTTATCGCCAAATAGACTCTCGACGATCCCCTTCACTTCGCTATTCCCCAGCTTTGTCTTGGTTTGACCTTCAAATTGCGGTTCGCGAATTTTGACACTGATAATTGCGGTAAGGCCCTCCCGCACGTCATCACCAGTGAGATTCTGATCTGACTGCTTAAGAATGTTGGCGCGTTTGGCGTAATCGTTCAAAATACGCGTTAGTGCGGATTTAAACCCTGATTCATGAGTTCCGCCTTCAATGGTGTTAATGTTGTTGGCAAAGGAAAAGATATTGCTTGTATAGCCGTCATTGTATTGAATGGCTATATCCACGGCAACAGTGTCTTTTTCCCCCTGTATGTAAACGGGTTCCTCGTGAAGTACATCTTTACCGCGGTTCAGGTATTGGACAAAGGATTTTACGCCTCCTGCATAATGGAAAACCTGTGATCGCTCATCACGTTCATCAGTGAGAGTGATTTTCACGCCTTTGGTTAAAAAGGCCAATTCGCGCAACCGTGTCTGAAGCGTATCGTACTGGATTTCAATCGTTTCCGTAAAAATCTCAGAATCAGGGAGAAACGAGACTGTTGACCCCGTACCTTCAGATACCCCCACTACTTCAAGCTCCGATGTCGGGAAGCCTCGACTAAATGTTTGCCGGTACAGTTTACGATCCCGTCGAACCAGCACTTCCAACCTCTCTGACAGCGCGTTGACGACGGATGCCCCGACACCGTGCAAACCGCCGGATACTTTATATCCTTCTCCGGTGAACTTACCTCCGGCGTGAAGCATCGTGAGCGCTACGGTGACAGCGGGCAACCCCACCTTTTCATGAATGTCCACGGGGAAGCCTCGTCCGTTATCCTGAACAGTGACGGATTGGTCCTGATGGACAGTTACAGTGATAGTATCGCAATACCCTGCCAACGCTTCATCGATCGCATTGTCTACTATCTCCGAAACCAGGTGGTGCAGTCCGCGCGCGCTAGTCGACCCGATATACATGCCAGGTCTCTTTCTGACCGCTTCCAAACCCTCCAGGACAACGATCTGCGCCGCATCGTAACTGCCATTTACACTCTCATTAGACAAACCTTTCGCCTCCAGACGCGCTCATGGGTGAGAATTCCTAGTTGGTGCGTAATCTCCTTTCAAGAGTGCGAGCAGATACATGTGATGTATAGATTAGTGTTCGCGCTATGATATAGGTTCTGGGTTCAGACTCCATCGTCGCCGCGAATCGGTTTTCACTTTTCGAACGCTCCAGGAATTGGGCGTTGATGGGTGAGCGACTCATCTGTTTGGCGTCCACGACCGCGACGACATCTTTAGCATTGAGAATCACATCTCCGCCTATGTTCACATACATTCCATCTTTCACCCCTCACTCGATATTATACCATGGTTAACTCGAATTACCTTCACCGATTGGAGTGAATTCCAGCCGGTGGAAGAATGATGAGTCGTAGTTATGATTGTTTGCATAGTATCCACGAATTTCAGCAGTTGTCTTTGTCGATGTTCATCGAGTTCGGACAGCACATCGTCAAGGAGTATTACGGGAGACTCCCCGTTATGGGCCTCTATGTAATCGATCAGGCTAAGTTGCAACGCGAGCACCGCAGTCCGAACTTGCCCCTGTGAGGCAAACTTTGCGGCTTGATGATCGTCAATGAGTATCTGGAGATCGTCACGATGCGGTCCGACTGTCGTATATCCGCGCATGATATCGGTTTGCAAGTGTCGCGCCAGCATAGACTCCATTGATTGTTTGACCTCAGCGAACGACGCGCCGGAACACTGAGTTCGATATTGTACCGAGAGATGATCGGATGATTCTGCGAGGGATTCATACAAAGCGCGCGCGCCTGCGGCAATCTCTGTAGAAAAACGCTGGCGTTCGATTATGATACGAGCTCCAAATTCACTGAGTTGTTCGTTCCAAATGGCCAAAGAGTTTGTTTGACGCATTCGCAGCAAATGGTTGCGTTGTTGCAGAATATGCTGGTATGAACGCAACGCTTCCGCATATCCGTGTATGCACTGAGCCATTGCCACGTTGAGAAAACGTCTGCGTTCCTCTGGACCAGCTTTGATGAGTTGTAGACTCTCTGGCGTAAACGAAACGATGTACAAATGGCCGAGAACTTCACTCATATGTTTTTTGCGGACGCCGTTTACGGCAATCTGTTTCCCTTTGCTGCCGATTTTGACCGCCATATCACAATAGTTATCGTTAAGTGTCTCAATTTTGATTCGCAATTGCGCCTCGGGATGACCAAATCGGATCAATTCCTTGTCGAGCCTGGTTCGAAGAGAACGGCCCACGGCAAACATGGAGATTGCCTCCAGAATTGTAGTCTTGCCAGAAGCATTGTCCCCTAAAATAATATTCAGTCCTGATGAAAACGCGATTTGACTATATTCATATGCGCGAAAGTTCAGGAGATCCAAGCGTAAGATCTTCATGATTGATCAATGCGAATGACTTCCTGGAGGATTTCGACCGTGTCGCCAGGATATAGTTTTCTGCCGCGGCGGCTCTCCAACTGTCCGTTGATCAAAGCTCTGTGTTGTTCAAGAAGATTTTTTGCAGTGCCGCCGGACTGAATCAATCCGCTCATCTTCAACGCTTGTTGAAGGGTGATGTATGCCGTATCGATGGCAAGCGTGATCAAGAGTTCACAACCCTCACTGGCAAAATTAGATGTAAATGACTCTCGTCCTGCACTGATTTTAGCACAAAAGCGCTGCCTGGGCCCGTGAATTCAATGCGAACCAGAGAATCGGAAGACGCCTTTAGAGCATCCAGCAAGAATTTTGCATTGCAGGCAATCAGCATGTCTTCACCTTCGAACGTATTGGGTTCAGTCGTTTCCGTTATCTTTCCAATCTCTGGGGAATGGGAAGATATTTCAATGTGAGTTTTGCGTAGATTCAGTCGAACCACCTGATTGTCATTGTCGCGTGCCAGGAGCGCGGCGCGTTCGATACATTCTGTGAAGGACTTTGGATCGATGTTGATAGCCGTGCGCCACGTCGATGGAATAATCCTTGATACATCAGGATACCTTCCGTCGATGAGTCTTGAATAGAAACTGGTGCTTCCGAAGGTGACAAGAAGTTGGTTGTCAGCGAGGTACAAGTCGCAGACGGTATCATTGTCGGGCAGTACGCGCGCTAGCTCAAGGAGGCTTTTACCCGGAATAATGGCTTCCACATTTTCATATCCTTTGGGAGCCCCGACCTCTATTGTTTGGGTTGAGAGTCGATGGCTGTCCGTAGCGGTAAACACCAGGCGTCCTTCTCGATAGGTCCACAATACACCTGTCAACGTGGGTCGCGCTTCTGAGACTGCCACAGAAAACGCTGTATGGTCAATGAGTCTCATAAGAGTGTCTGAGGCCACCGATAATCCTGCCTGGTTATCCACTTTTGGAAGTTGCGGATACTCTCTGGGGTCCATGCCATTGAGAGTATAAGTGGCATGGCCTGACCTGATGGTGGTTGTGAGGTCCTGGACATCGATGCGGACAAGATGGTGGGGTAACTTGCGTATGATATCAATGAGGTACCTGGCGTGCAGCACGATGCTGCCAGGTTCTTCGATCTGCAGGATGGGAGGATTCGTTGAGGGATCAGAAGTCAGCACCGTTTCAATTCCGATTTCGAGATCATAGGCGCTCAAGGTGAGTATGTTTTGATGCGCAGAAAATTTGACGCCATAAAGTATTGGTTTTGTGGTTCTGGTGGGAACGGCGCGGGAAACGGTTTGCAGTGAATGGAGAAGATCGTTTTTTTCTAAAACAATACGCATGGAAGGACTCCCCTTTGCATAAATATGTAGTAGTAATAGAGATTTTTAAATACAGTAATTGTAGTAAGGGCTGTTGATACTGTGGATAAGTGCAGCGTCAGCGGTCGTTGCGGTTTTTTGTTTGTGTAAAACCAAGGGATAAGTACGCGAAGTTATCCCCTGGTTATGTGCACATCCAGACTATCGGTGAGTTGGCGGATGAGTTGTTCCATTCGACCATCGGTATTTATGTCAGATGTGATTTTGTCGTACGCGTACAGCACGGTTGTATGATCTCTGCCGCCAAATTCTTTTCCGATCTTGGGGAGCGACAGGCCAGTCAGTTTTCTCGCCAGGTACATGGCAACTTGTCTTGGATAAGCGATATCTTTCTGCCGCGACCGACTGACCAGATCGTCGAGCCGCAAATGGTAGTAAGAGCAGACGACCTTCTGTACATCCAGTATGGACAGAGGCTGCTTCGCGTTTTGAGGGGCAATGTCAATCAGCGCCTCTTCAACAAGCATCGTATCGATGTCCCTGTTCATCATGGAAGAAAAAGCGATAACACGAATAAGCGCCCCTGCAAGTTCGCGAACGTTGGTTTCGACTTTGGAGGCAATCAGGCTTAGTACATCATTGGAGATGTCTATCCCCTCGGCCTTCGCCTTTTTTCTCAAGATGGCCACGCGCGTCTCAAATTCCGGAGGTTTGATGTCAATGATAAGGCCTCCAGAGAATCTGGAGCGAAGGCGGTCTTCGAGATGTTCAATCGCCTTTGGCGGCCGATCGCTGGTAATGACAATCTGTTTGTGATCTCCATGAAGGGCGTTAAACGTATGGAAAAATTCTTCCTGAGTAGACTCCTTTCCGGAAATGAATTGAATGTCATCGATCAAAAGAATATCTACTTTGCGGTATTTGTTCCTGAATTCATCTATGGTATTCGTCTGCAATGCGGCCACGAATTCATTTAGAAACGTTTCGCTTGTTATGTACACGACTTTCGTCGAAGCGTTGAGTTCTAGAGCGTGCTGCCCAATCGCGTGCATAAGATGAGTCTTTCCCAATCCAACCCCGCCATACATGAAAAATGGGTTGTAATTTTGAGCTGGTCTTTCGGACACGGCTATGCTTGCCGCGTGAGCCAGGCGATTTCGCTCGCCAATCACGAATGAATCAAATGTAAATTTGGGATTGAACTGTTGTTGATGCGCTGAGAATTCGTCCTGTGGATGGTGAAGTCCAGAATGAGGAGTTTCGCCAATCTGCCTTTTTGTCGGTTCGATTCGGACAAACGATACGTTTACTGGATGCGCGGCTAGTATAGTGACTGTTTGTACGATGGTCTCAAGAAGATACTTGTTGATGTGATCGAGCGCTACTTCGGTTGGAACACTGATGATTAAGGTATGCGCATCACTTTGGTGAACCTCAGTGGCCGCCAGCCATGTCTCAAAGATTTCCTTTGAAAGTTTCGCGTTTAATGCTTGCAAGGCTTGTTGCCAAAGCGCGCCTCCAGACGAAGTCATACGATAAAGCCCCCTAGGCAGTGTTCAGTTATCCACAGGGCGAATTCCTCGCCATTCGACGTTTATAGCTTGAGGAGTACGGCTGTTTCAGCTGTTTCAATGGTCAACTCGTGAGCGATGCGCGGGCGCTCTTCAACAAGGTGTAGATAGGTCGAATAACTTATCCACAAGTGTTGACAACCTGTGGATAGACTTCCATGCTGCTGCGCAGCACCAACAACCGGGAAGAAAATACGCCTGCGGCGATTTTCCGGGATAGTTGTTCTGCAAAGGGATTTGCGCTGTCCAATCATATCAGATTCGATACAGCTAGACAAGGATTTTTCAAGAATCGCGACGGTCTTTCCCGGAAACGCACAAATAGTGGGAGGTGTGTTCTGTGGTGTATAAATGGACCGGGATGGGATCGGCGAGATACTGTTTCGGATGAATTTATCCACTTGTGGATAAATAGGGTGTGAATAGATTCGGGAAGTTGGTCGCTGTTCCTTTAGTCACCGAGGCGGCCATGCAAGGCAATGACGTTCTGGGGTATACTGGTATATGTTGGAATGCTTGTTGACATCGGGTACTAAGGTTGACTATAATATGTGGGTGTTTTATCGGTTGTGTGCTTCTGGGAGGTGTTGTGTCAGTGAAACCTACATTTAACCCTAACGTGAGAAGGCGGAAGAAAGTGCACGGGTTTCGCCAGCGGATGTCGACAAAAAACGGTCGTCGCGTTTTGGCGGCTCGCAGGCGTAAGGGTAGAAAAGTGCTTTCTGCTTAAGGCCACTGAATCGGTGGTCTTTTTTTAGCTTTGGGCGGTGTATGCGGTGATTGGGAGGCTGTTCGTTTTGAAGAATCGAGACGGGCAGGTTCCAAGTGGTAACATAAAGCAGGGCAAGCTCACTGTGAAGGGACATCGCCTGCAGCGAAATGGAGACTTCCGTTTTATTTTCGCAAAGGGAAATTCAGTTGCGAATCGGCTGTATGTGCTTTATGTTATTAGAAAGGACCGTAGTCGTCCAAGCAGGGTCGGTTTTTCGGTCAGCAAGAAGGTCGGCAACGCGGTGGTGCGCAATCGCGTGAAACGCCTTATGCGTGAGATAGTGCGTAAGCATTTGTGGCGTTTTTCCAGTGGCTACGATCTGGTTGTGATTGCCCGTAAGGGCGCGGCTGAATCTGCATATGTGGAGTCTGAGACTCAACTGTTGAAATTATTGGTGAAGGCAAGAGTCATGGACCACCTGGCGGAAGATCGGGATGGTGAGCGATGAGGACACTTTTAGTGGCAGTGATAAAACTGTATCAAGTTTTCATATCGCCGTTAACTCCTCCTTCGTGCAGATTTTATCCTACCTGTTCGACGTATTGTATTGAGTCGTTAACGAAGCATGGGGTTTGGCGCGGAGGCTTTCTATCCGTCAGGAGGATTATACGGTGCGGACCATGGCATCCGGGTGGTTACGATCCGGTGCCTTAGAGATTTGGGAGGTTGGGTGCATTTGCGGTCGCGGACGTCTAGGCTGGCTGTAGAGAGTGTATTGGTGCTATGGTTTCTATCTTTTACTGGTGAAGCGTTTGCGGCGACGGGAAAGGCTGTTGCAGCCAGCACGAGCATTTGGGACCAGGCTGTTAATCTTTTCGGCGATTTTATCAACTCGGTCGCGCATTATGTTGGCGGCGATTACGGCATTGCCCTGATCATTGTCACGGTGGTCATTCGCCTGCTGACCATGCCGCTGATGCTTACCAGTCTGAGAAATTCAAAAAAGATGCAGTTTTTGCGTCCGCGAATGCAGGAATTAAAGGAGAAGTATGGCAAGGAACCGAAGAAGTATCAGGAAGAAACGATGGCCCTGTACCGCGCGGAAGGCATCAACCCGCTCGCGGGGTGTATGCCGATGATTGTTCAGCTTGTGGTTCTGACACTGTTGTACCGGGCCATCTATACGGACCACGCCATGCTGTTCTCCAAATTCTTGGGTATTCTGCCACTCGGAGTACCTGACCATACGTACATCCTTCCTGTGCTGGCGGGTGTGACAAGCTATTTTCAGCAAAAGCTGACCATGGTGCAAATGGACCCGAGTCAACAGCGCATCTTGCAGTATGTGTTTCCAATTATGATTTTCTTCTTCGCTATGCGCGCGTTTGCCGCGTTGTCACTGTATTGGGTAATTACCAACCTGTTTACCATCGTGCAGATGTACTTTATACAGGTCAAGCGCACCAGTTAGGAGATGACGGCCGATGAGGAAAGTGTCTGTATCTGCCAAGACCGTGGAACTGGCAGTTGCAGAGGCGCTGCACCAGGCGAGAGTCAGTCGTGATCGAGCCGAGGTGGTGGTTAGAGTTGCCCCGTCCAGGGGTTTTTGGGGGTTGGGCGCCCGGGATGCCGTCGTTGACGTGATGGTGGTGGAAGATCCGATCGGTGACGCTGAGCGATTCTTGCGCGAAATGTTAGTGGCGATGCGCCTGGCGATTAGAGTTGGCAAGAAAATCGATAAAGATGAGGTTACATTTGAACTGACGGGTGATCGGGTGGGTATACTGATCGGTAAACACGGTCAGACTTTGGATGCGATTCAGTACCTGGTTAACGTAATAGGCAATAAATACGCAGACAAACATGTGCGTTTTATTGTCGATGCGGAAGGTTACCGGGAACGACGCAGACAGGCATTGGTCTTTACGGCGCAAAAGATGGCGGAACGCGCATTGGTGCTTGGAAAGGAAGTTCGTCTGCAGCCTATGGCCGCTCCTGAACGCAAGGTGGTTCACATGGCATTGCAGGACCGTCCGGACGTCAGGACGGAGAGTCGTGGAACGGATCCGGACAGGGCTATCGTGATTGTGCCCGTGGCGCCTCGCAAGGCTTCCCGGGTGTCCGCCGTCATCAGGAATTCCTAGCGTAGGCTTATGTACAGAAGAACGCGGGGATAAGGCGAAAGTTGGAGGGGATGCCCCTACTCCGACTTTTTGGTGTTTCGCTGTGAACGCGAGGAGGCGAAGATGTGGTGGGCTCGGATACGATTGCGGCGATCGCAACGGCGGTCGGGGAAGCCAGTATCGCGGTGATTCGGGTCAGCGGTTCCCATGCGTTGGGTATTGTGGATCGGATATTTCGCGGACGGGTGTCTCTGGAGGAGGCGCCTAGTCATACAGTTTGGCACGGGTGGATTTTGCGTTTGGATTCTGGGAAACACATCGACGAAGTGTTAGTTACGGTCATGAAAGCGCCGCGATCGTACACGACAGAGGATGTTGTGGAAATTGGGTGTCACGGCGGAACGCAGGCAGTACAGGCGATACTGCTCGAATTGTTGAGAGCCGGCGCCAGACTTGCGGAACCTGGCGAGTTTACAAAGCGCGCCTTTCTTGGAGGACGCATCGACTTGGCGCAGGCCGAAGGTGTCATGGAGTTAATCGGGGCGCAAACGGTGGCGGGAAGAGATGCTGCGTTGCGTCAGGTCGAAGGGAGTTTGACCAAGCTCATCAAAGCGTTGCGGCAGAATATCGTCGAACTGATGGCGCACATCGAGGTGACCATCGATTATCCTGAACACGATGTTGAGGAAGCGACTTCTGAATTGATCAAGGATGGTGTGACTCAGTTGAGTCGGGAGTTGCGAGATCTGATTGCTACCGCTGTCAGTGGCCGAGTGCTAAAGACCGGTATTCGGACGGTGATCGTTGGGAGGCCCAATGTTGGAAAATCATCGTTATTGAACCAGTTGGCCAGGGCGGAGCGCGCTATTGTGACTGACATTCCCGGCACTACGCGGGATATTGTGGAGGAAGGCATTCAGATCTCGGGTGTACCACTCAGGGTCTCTGACACGGCAGGGATCAGGGAGACGACGGATGTGGTAGAACGGCTCGGCGTCATGCGGAGTCGTCAGGCCATTAAGGATGCTGATCTGCTGCTTATCGTGATCGATGCCAGTGGGGCTTTGGAGGAAGAGGATAGAGAATTGTTGGCGTTAGTCTCTTCTCTGCCTGCTATCGTGGTGTTAAACAAGATGGATCTGCCGGCTGTGATAAGCTCGGAAGAGATCTCTCAACACGTGGCGCCAGATCGAATCGTTCAGTATTCGGTTTTTAGGCCCGAGCTGCTTCGGGATCTCGAACAGGCGATCTTGCGGGTCGTTTTTGGCGGTGAACTCCGACCTCGAGATGCTACGTTTCTCGCGAATGCGCGCCATTTGTCACTGCTGGAACAGGCGAGCGAGAGTCTGCAACAGGTGCTGGAATCACTCGATATTGGCGTGACGCTTGACGTTTTGGCTGTGGATCTCCGTCAGGCTTGGGTGACGCTTGGGGAGATTATCGGCGAGACGCCGCGGGAGGATCTTCTTGACCAGATTTTTAGTCAGTTTTGTTTGGGGAAGTAGATGATGATGAAACAAGGGGGATGACCGCTGTGTCATATCACGCTGGAGAGTATGACGTTATTGTCATCGGCGCGGGACATGCTGGTTCTGAAGCCGCGCTGGCGGCGGCGCGCCTCGGCAGCAAGACGCTTTTGTTGACGATCAACCTTGATACGATCGCGTTTATGCCGTGCAATCCATCGATTGGGGGTCCCGCAAAAGGGATTGTTGTGCGCGAGATCGATGCGTTAGGCGGGCAGATGGCTCTGACCACGGACCTGACTTACATTCAGATGCGGCTTCTAAATACGGGTAAAGGCCCGGCTGTTCAGGCGCTGCGCGCGCAATCGGACAAGGCCCTGTACGGGCGCGTGATGAAGGAGACGATCGAAAACCAGGCGAATTTGACGTTGCGCCAGGGTATGGTAGAGAGGATTGTCGCAAACGGCGGAAAAGTTACCGGCGTTGTGACACAGACAGGCGCCCAATACTTCGCAAAAGCCGTGGTTTTAACGACCGGAACATATTTGCGCGGCCGTATCATCGTCGGCGATGTATCTTATCAGAGCGGTCCAAACGGTCAACTTCCTTCCATGAGACTGACGGATAGTTTGCTTGATCTGGGGTTCAGTCTGACACGGTTTAAGACGGGTACTCCTCCACGGGTAAACCGCAATTCGATCTGCTTTGACCATTTGGCCGCACAACCCGGTGATCCTGAACCGCGTCATTTTTCTTTCCGTGACGACATAGCGCCCCGTGATCAGATGGATTGTTGGCTCACGTATACGACCGAGGATACACATGGCATCATTGGCGAGAATCTGCATAGAGCGCCCATGTTCTCCGGGGATATCGAGGGCAGGGGTCCGCGTTATTGCCCCAGCATAGAGGATAAGGTCGTCCGATTTAGGGATCGGCCAGCGCATCAGATATTTTTGGAACCGGAAGGTCGGAACACAGCCGAATGGTATGTGCAGGGGCTATCCACAAGCCTGCCGGAGGATGTTCAGATACAGATGCTAAGGACAATCCCAGGGCTTGAGCGGGTAGAAATGCTCAGGCCTGGGTATGCCATTGAATATGACGCAATGTTGCCGACACAACTGTGGCCGACACTCGAAACCAAGATGGTGTCAGGCCTCTTTACGGCTGGTCAGATCAACGGAACATCGGGGTATGAGGAGGCGGCGGGTCAGGGAATTATGGCAGGTATCAACGCGGCGATGCATGCGTTGAATCGGGAACCGATTGTACTGCACCGCTCTGATGCGTACATCGGTGTGATGATCGATGATTTGGTCACAAAAGGAACCTCGGAACCCTACCGGCTACTGACCTCAAGGGCGGAGTATCGGTTATTGTTGCGGCATGATAATGCCGACGAGCGATTGATGGATATTGGACATCGCATTGGATTGTTGTCGAATGAGCGCTATGATCGATTTCTTGCGAAGCGTGAGGGGGTTCTGGCCGAGAAACGGAGATTGCGTTCTGTCCGCGTTCAACCGAGTCAGTTGGAGGAAGTGTTTTCGGGTAGAGGTATTCCAACGCCTGCCGCGGCAGTCTCTCTCGAGCAGTTATTGAAGCGCCCCGAGATCGACTACATCCTGCTGAATCAGATGTTTCCGTCAGGGGCAACGGTGTCGGACGAGGTGTCGCGACAGGTGGAAATCGACACGAAGTATGAGGGGTATGTAACGCGTCAGACGCAGGAAATCAACAAGCAAAAAAAATTGGAGGAACTGCGCTTGCCTGCTGACATTGAGTTTTCTGCGATCGCAGGGTTGTCTAACGAGTCAAAGGAAAAGCTGGCGCAGGTAAAACCCATGAATGTAGGCCAGGCATCCCGGGTGGAGGGAGTTTCGCCCGCTGATATTTCAGTATTGTTGATCTGGCTGGAGGCGCGTTCCCGGCGCCGCGCTGCCAATGGATGAGGCGCGGATGATGGAGACGGTAGAACTCTTCCGGTCGGTCTGTGCGGAAACGGAAATTGCCATCTCGGAACACCAACTGAAGCAGTTTGCGTTGTATGGCAATTGGCTTCGGGAGTGGAATGAGAGATTCAACTTAACGGCCATCACAGACTGGCGGGAGATATTTGTGAAGCATTTCCTTGATTCTGCATATGCGTTGATCTCAATCGAAGGGAAGCAGGATGTGGAGTCCGTGTTGGACTTGGGCAGCGGGGCTGGGTTTCCGGGCGTAGTGTGGAAGATACTGCGTCCAGATTTGCAGGTGACTCTGTGTGATTCTTTACGTAAGCGCACACAGTTTCTAAAGTTTGTCACGGATGGTTTAGGGCTCAGTGGTGTAGAGATATTGCATGCCAGAGCGGAGGAACTGGCGAGGCAGGCGGATTGTCGTGAGCGTTTTGCCAACGTGACTGCGCGGGCTGTGGCGAGACTGCCTGTTCTCATAGAGTTGGCGTCGCCGCTGCTCCAGGTGGGCGGGAGCTTTTACGGGTTAAAGGGGCCGACTTCCCTGCAAGAGATCCGTGAGGCGGAACATGCTTTCGGCGTGCTGCGGTGTACAGTACAATCGGTGGATCACTATGCCCTCCCCTTTGATAGCGGCGGCCGGTCTGTAATCACGATCACCAAAACTGGGTCAACGCCTGCGAGGTTTCCCCGCCGACCCGGAGACGCTGCACGGCATCCAGTCATGCCCTGAGCGAGGGAACCTGGGAGTTGTGAATGGTCTGTCTAACGTTGGGAAGTTTTGTCGAAATGGGGCTTCTATTGTCGAACTCATGAGTGAGTGGGAGGAGTTTGTCGCGATCTGCAGAACGTATTAGTCTAGCAGATCATACAGGGTGGTGAGTGCGTTGAAGGCGCATTGGTCCCGCTTTGTGGCGCCATCAGAACAGGATACTGGCAGGGATGGGGACTTGCAGCACATTCCTATTGGGCTCGTTCGAGCGAATCGTTATCAGCCGCGGTCAGTGTTTGATGAGGCGAAGCTTGAGGAACTCGGAGCGACCATACGGGCGCACGGTGTGATTCAACCGATTGTGGTCAGGCGCCAGGATGGTTTTTTTGAACTGGTGGCTGGAGAGCGCCGTTGGCGTGCGGCGCAAAAGATTGGCATGGACTTTATTCCTGCGATCGTCAGGGAACTATCCGATTCGCAGGCCGCGTCATTGGCGCTGATTGAAAACCTGCAGAGGGAAGGGTTGACGCCGATAGAGGAAGCGATCGCATATCAGAAACTGATTGAATTGCATCAATTGACGCAGGAGAGTTTGGCGCAGCGGCTTGGAAAGGGGCAGTCCACGATTGCCAACAAGTTGCGGTTGCTTCATTTGTGCCCTGAAGTTCAGGAGGCAATCCGCCAGAGATCGATCACTGAGAGACATGCGAGAGCGCTGTTGTCCCTCACGGCGCCTTTACAGAAGCGCGTGTTGCAGGAGATTGTCAGTAAAGAGTTGAATGTGAGACAAACTGAGAGACGCGCAAGTGAGTTGGTGACACGGTCCGAGGGCAAAGTCGGGTTTCGAAGAGTGGGTGTTCCGCGTGATTTGCGGTTAGCGATTAACACGGTTAGACAATCGGTGAAGCTGATCGAAAAAACTGGGTATACCGTGCAACTTTCAGAGCGAGAGGAGCAGGAGTATTACGAATTGGTGATTCGCGTGCCTAAATCCAAAAGCGTGTGATAGACCGCAAAAACACTGGTGACAGCCCGTTGGGAAGAGAAATCTGAAAGGCCTGGATTTGCACCATTGTGATATGGAGCACCCATATTGAGATGGTGTGTTCTTTGTATTTCTAGTACAATGATCTTCATAGGTTCGTGCTTGGTATGAGGTTCGGAGGGTTGTATGAATGGCAAGAGTCATGGCTGTAGCCAATCAAAAGGGCGGTGTGGGGAAAACAACCACCTCTGTGAATTTAGGTGCATGTCTTGCCGAGTTAGGGAAGAGGGTCCTGTTGATTGATATCGATCCGCAGGGAAACACGACGTCCGGGGTAGGAATCAACAAGGCCGATGTGAAATATTGCATCTATGATGTACTGATCAATGATGTGGGTTCTGTGGATGCGGTTCTTCCGACCACGGTTGCTAATTTGGATATTATCCCTGCTACCATTCAACTGGCTGGGGCGGAGATCGAACTCGTGCCGACGATATCCCGGGAGGTGAGATTACGGCGGGCGATTGCAGGGGTCAGGGGTTCGTACGATTACATTTTGATCGATTGTCCGCCTTCTTTGGGACTTCTTACAATCAATGCGCTAACGGGTTCTGATTCTGTGGTGATTCCGATTCAGTGTGAATACTACGCCTTGGAGGGATTGAGCCAACTACTGAGCACGATTCGGCTGGTGCAAAAACATTTGAACACATCGTTACAAATCGAAGGTGTTCTGTTGACTATGCTGGATGCCCG